>JAUXRT010000278.1 GCA_030681635.1 Reyranella sp. | reverse complement strand
AGGAACTCGGGGAACGTCACCCAGTCCCACGGCATGCCTTCCTTCATCGAGGCCATCGGGATCGCCTCGACCCGCGTCATCGACATCATCGCGCGCTCGCGCTCAGTCGGCCGCACGGGGGCAAAGCCGAAGCCGCAGTTGCCGATCACGACCGAGGTGATGCCGTGCCACGACGACAGCGAGCAGTAGGGATCCCAGAACAGCTGGGCGTCGTAATGGGTGTGCAGGTCGATGAAGCCGGGCGCCACGATCAAGCCGCCGGCGTCGATCGTCTCGTCCGCTTCGCCGGCGCCGATGTGGCCGATCTCGGCGATGAGCCCGTCCTTGATGCCGATATCGCCGCGGAACCGCGGCAGGCGGCTGCCGTCGACGATCATGCCACCGCGAATCACCCGGTCGAAGCGTGCCATGCTGCCTCCAGACAGACGATAAAGCGTGCGGACAGTTGCCGGCACTGTCAACGCAAGGCGACCGCTAGGCGACCCGCCGCATCGTCCGTTCGCGCTCCGTATAGGCCCGCGCCAGCCGCGCGGCGCGGTCGTCAAACAGGTCGGGGGCCGACCTTTTGCCGAGCAGCGCCTCCTCGATCTCGGCGTGCGGACGGATGCCGCCATCGGCCAGCAGATGTTTTATCGCCACGCCGCGCTCAGCCAGGCGCCGCGACACCAGCACGGTGCGGTGGCAGTCGAGCGGTTCCTTCTCGGCGCACATCAGGCAAAGTACGGCCCCACCGGCGCGCGCCGTCACGCGGTCGAGCGCCTGGGCGAAGTCGGGCCGGGCGGCGAGGTCGTCGTAGCTGCCGCCGGCCTCGGGCTTGCCGCCCAGTGCGGCGCCCTCATGCACGTAAGCGATGCCCGCTTCGGCCAATGTCTTCGCGAGTCTGTCCTTGCCGAACTGCGGAAAGCGGCGCGACCAGGGCGTGGAGCGGACATCGACCAGCACTTCTACGCCGCCCGCTCGCAGCAGATCGACGAAGTGTTCGATCGGGTGATTGGAATGGCCGATTGTCTTGATGAGGGGGGTCTTGATCGGGTTCATGACGGCAGCCGGCGCACCAAGTCGATGAAGGCCAGCGTCGCCGCCGAACGCTCGTCGCGGCGGCAGGCGAGGTTGAGCGGCACCTTTAGCGCCGGCCGGCCTTTCAGCATCCGGTAGGTGACACCTTCCAGCGGCAGGCGGCTCAAGGACGCTGGCACGATGGTGATGCCGAGGCCCGCCGCCACGAGGTTGAGGGTCGACACGATGCGCGGCGCCTCCTGGCCGACATGCGGACTGAAGCCGGCCTGGGCGCAGGCCGCGATGATGACGTCGTAGAGACCGCGCCCGTCCGGTCGGCGGTAGAGAATGAAGTTCTCGGCCGCGAGATCCTTTAGCGCGAGGTGCGGTCGCCGCGCGAGTCTGTGGCGCGACGGCAGGGCCGCCGCCATGTCCTCCTGCAGCAGCGCATGGACGGCCAGGCCCTCGGCATCGACCAGGCCGGAGCGGATGAAGGCGATGTCGAGTCGCTCCTCGCGCAGGCCGCCTAGCAGATCGCCGGAGCTGCTTTCTTCCAACACGAAGGAGACGTCGGGCCGGGTGAGGCGGAACTCGCGGATGGCGCGCGCCACCAGCGGATGGAAGGGCGCCGAGGTGGTGAAGCCCACGGCGATGCGGCCGGTCTCGCCGCGCGCCGTGCGCCGGGCCCGGGCGGCGGCGCGATCGACCGCGGCCAGCACCGCCTCGGCGTCGACCAGGAACGAGCGGCCGGCGTCGGTCAACGCTACCCCGCGGGGATGGCGCACGAACAGGGCGGCGTCGATCTCGCGCTCCAGCGCGCGGATCTGCTGTGACAGTGGCGGCTGCTGCATGTGAAGCTTCTCGGCCGCACGTGTGATGTGGCCCTCGTGGGCCACGGCGACGAAGTAGCGGAGGTGACGTAGTTCCAGGGGCATATCCAGAAAGTATGGAGTATGAATTTAACATATATTTGAACACTGGATAAGCCCGCCCTAGCGTGCCGGCCATGACATTGGTGATGGCGGCGGGGCTCGGGCTCCTGATGATCGGCACGGCCTTTCTGTCGGGCATCTTCGGCATGGCGGGCGGCCTCATCCTGATCGGCGTGCTGCTGTTCATCTTTCCGCTGCCCACGGCCATGGTGCTGCATGCCATCACGCAGATGGCCTCCAACGGCTGGCGCGCGCTCTTGTGGTGGCGGCATATCGAATGGAAGAGCACCGTCTTCTACGTCGCGGGCTGCCTGGTCTCGGTCGGCCTGTGGTCGATCACGCTCTACGTGCCCGACAAGGCCACGGCCCTCCTGCTGCTGGGCCTCTCACCCTTCATCATCCGCGCCATTCCCGAGCGCATCCTGCCGCGCAGCTTCGGGCCGCTGCAGGTGGCGGGCACCGGTGTCTTCTCGATGATGCTGATGCTGATGACCGGCGTCACCGGCCCGTTGCTCGACACCATGTTCCTGCGCTCCCCGCTCGAGCGCCGGCGGATCATCGCCACCAAGGCGGTGTGCCAGGTGTTCGGCCACGGTTTTAAGCTGCTCTACTTCGGTGCGCTGATCGCTGATGTCGGCCAGGTCGAACCCTGGTTCCTGGGCATCGCCATCGCCGCGTCGATGATCGGCACGTCGCTGGGCAAGCTCCTGCTCGAGAAACTGACCGACAAGCAGTTCCGGCTGTGGTCAAACCGGCTGATCACGACGATCGCCGTCTGGTATGTCGGCTACGGCCTCGTCCTTCTGGCCGGGATTGCCTAAGATGGCGTGTGTCCATTCCATCAGGTTTTCGCGAACTCACTGAGGCGTCCGGCTTCGCCGCGGCCAACGGGCCGTGGTTCGAGAAGATCGAGGACGGTCGCTCGATCCGGGGCTTTCTGCCCGGGCCGCAGCACGCCAATGCGCTCGGCATCGTGCATGGCGGCATGCTGGCCGCCTTCCTCGATTCGGCGATGGGCGTCTCGGTCTGGCAGACGCTGCAGCGCCGCGCCGTCACACTCACTTTGTCGCTCGACTATCTCGGCCCGGCGCGGATCGGCGACTGGCTGGAGGCAGTGGGCGAGGTGGTCGGCCACGACGAGCATATGGCGCAGGTGCGGGGCCGCCTCTATGGTCCGCGCCACCAAGTCCTGGGCGGGCTCGGCGCTTTTGCGCTGCTGAGCCGGCACAGGACGCTAAAGACCCGGAGCTAGCGTTTGCTGAACGATGATCCGCCAACTGGCTTCCGCAGGATCGATTTCGACCGTGACCGGCCCGAGCCCAC
>JAUXRT010000276.1 GCA_030681635.1 Reyranella sp. | reverse complement strand
AGATCGTCGACGCCATGGTCGGTCTCCGGGTCACGCGCGACGAAGAGGTCGAAGGCCTCGACACCGCCTTGCATGGGGAGCGGGTGCAGTAGCCGCCCCAGAGCTAGTAGCTCCGAGGGGCTCGGGTCCCAAACCCTTCTTCCGTATGAAGAAAGCGTCCTATTCCCTTGTTGTTATTGGCTAATTTGTTTCATACAATGCGCCAATAGCAAGTCCGCCCGGACCCCCTCCGGCGGGTGTTGTTGCTTTGCTTCGGCCGGTTGCGGCCCCAGTGGATGGCTAAGAATGTTCAATCCGCGCCTGACGGAGACGTTGACCGATTTTCCGTTCGCACGGCTGAACGCGCTGATCGCCCCCATCACGCCCCCGGCGCACCTGTCGATGATCAACATGTCGGTCGGCGAGCCGCAGGGAGCGATGCCCGCCTTCGCCCGCCAGATCGTGATGGACGAGGTCGACGGCTGGAACCGGTATCCGCCCAACCAAGGCCTGCCCGACCTCAACCTCGCGATCTGTGAATGGCTGACGCGGCGCTACAAGCTGCCCAAGGGCCTGCTCGATCCGGACCTGCACGTTCATCCGACGGCCGGCAGCAAGGAGGGCGTCTACGTCATCGCCACCGTCGCCACGCCGCAGGAGAAGGGCGGCGGCAAGCCGGTCGTGGCGTTGCCCAACCCGTTCTATCAGGCCTATCTCGGCGGCGCGGTCCTCTCGGGCGGCGAGCCGTTGCTGGTCAACGCCAATGCCGAGAACGGTTTCCTGCCGGAGTTCGACAAGATCGACGAGGCGACCTGGAAGCGCATGTCGGTCGTCTATCTCTGCTCGCCGGCCAATCCGCAGGGCGCCATCGCCAGCATGGATTACCTGCAGAAGCTGCTTCGGCTCTGCCGCAAGCACGACGCCGTCCTGGCACTCGACGAATGCTACGCCGAGATCTACACCGGCCAGCCGCCGGCAGGCGGCCTCGAGGCGGCGCTGGCGATGGACGAGACGGGCGGCAAAGATCCGTTCCGCAACCTCGTGGTCTTCCACTCGCTCTCCAAGCGCTCCAACGCCGCCGGTCTTCGTTCCGGCTTCATGGCGGGCGATCCCAAACTGGTCGCCATGGTGCTGCGCTGGCGGACCTATGGCGGGCCGCAGATTCCCTTCGCGGTTCAGAAGGCGTCGGCGGCGCTGTGGCGCGAGGAGACTCATCCTGTCGACACGCGCGAATGGTACCGCAAGAATTTCCGCGTCGCCGAGCAGATCCTGCACAACCGTTTCAGCTACTACACGCCGGGCGGCGGCTTCTTCCTGTGGCTCGACGTCGGCGACGGCGAGGAAGCCACACGCCGGCTATGGGCCGAGGCGCACCTCAAGGTGCTGCCGGGCGCCTATGCCTGTCGCGAAACCAATGGCGTGAATACCGCGCACCGCTACATCCGCGTGGCGCTGGTGCATGACGAGAAGACGACGCGCGAGGGCATGACCCGCCTCGCCGCGGTCCTTTAGGGAGTCTCAAGAGCGCGATGGCCATGATCGGCGTCACCTCGGAGATGCAGCGCAAGACGGCGATCCTGCCCGAAGGCGGGCGCGACTTCCTGCGCCGCCGCATGATGGAGCTGGTGGGCGCCGGCGTGGCCGGGGCCGGCGTGGTGCTGCTGCTCGCGCTGTTCACCTATAGCCCGGGCGACCCGTCGCTCAACCATGCCACCGGCCGCGCGCCGTATAATCTCGTGGGCCTGCCCGGGGCCTACATCTCCGACCTTCTGCTGCAGACCTTCGGGCTCGCCATCATCCTGGTGCCGGTGGCGCTGATCACATGGGGCGTGCGGATGCTGCGCACCCACCATCTCGGCTTCTTCGGACTCCGGTTGTCGCTGTTGTTGCTGGCGCTGCTGATGATGAGCGTGGCCTGCGTCGGCCTGGGTGACGTCGGTGGTGCGGCAACCCACGCCGGGCCCGGCGGGCTGGTTGGCCTCGCCCTCGTCGGG
>JAUXRT010000274.1 GCA_030681635.1 Reyranella sp. | reverse complement strand
GTGAAGGCGATCATGCTTCTCAACACCCAGATCGACGTCGGGCCGATCCTGCCCTCGGTGCGCGTGCCGACCTTGGTGCTGCATCGCCGCACCGACCGTCAGGTGCCGGTCGCGCTCGGCGCCAAGCTGGCGGCGGCGATCCCCGGCGCCCGCTTCATCGAATATCCCGACGGCGATCATGCCTTCTGGGCCGGCGATAGCGCGCCGATGCTGGGCGATATCGAGGAATTCATCACCGGCCATCGCGAGGAAGGTGCTGCCGACCTCGAACGCGTGCTGGCCACCGTGCTGTTCACCGACATCGTCGAGTCGACCCGGAGCGCCGCCGATCTCGGCGACCAGAAATGGCGCCGCCTGCTGGACGAGCATGACCGGTTGGCGCGGCAGATGGTCGACCGTCATCGCGGCACCCTGATCAAGACGACGGGCGACGGCATCCTGGCGACGTTCGACGGCCCCGGCCGCGCCGTGCGCTGCGCGCTCGCGTTCGGGTCGGCGGCGTCCCAGGCGGGCATTCCGCTCCGCGCCGGGCTCCATACCGGCGAGATCGAGATGCGCGGCCAGGACGTGGGCGGCATCGCCGTGCACGCTGCGGCACGCGTCATGGCGAAATCGCAGCCAAGCGAGGTGCTGGTCTCGCGGGTCGTGACCGACCTGGTGGCGGGTGCGGGCCTGAACTTCGCAGATCGCGGCTCGCACCAACTCAAGGGGCTCCCGGGTCGTTGGAATCTCTTCGCGGCGAGCTTGTAGCCTTTGTCCCCTCGACGACTAGATCACTGTTGCCACCACCTCCTCCGGTCCTGCGGCACACTCCCTTCTCAGACTTTGCCGTGAAGCTCCGTCCATTGATGAAAGCGTATACGCGCTCGCCTCACTCTATCGTTGAATCAGCGCGATTGAGGAAGGCGGGCGACAGGGCAAGCCCTAGGGCCTTTGCGGTTCCGAGATTGACCAAAAGCTCGAAGGTCGTCGGCCGCTGAATCGGAAGGTCGCTTGGTTTCGCTCCTTTGAGGATGCGTCCGGCATAGGTCCCGATAATCCGGTACATATCGACCCAGCGCGGGGCGTAGCTCGCCAGGCCGCCGGCGTCGACGAATTCGCGGGATGGGTACATTGCGGGCAGCTTGCGCGATGCCGCCGCCGCTACGATGCGCGCGCGTTGGCCTATGAGGAATGAATCGACGGCGACGACGAGTGCGTCGGCCGAGGCAGAGTCCCGGGCGGCTAATGCGCGATCGATCTCGGCCTCTGTCGTAACCTTGAGCACGGTCTGGCTGAAACCCAGGGCGTCTGCCGCCACCTGTGCCGACTTGAGTTGTTCTGCCGCACCGGGGTTGGTGGGATTGATCAGGATGGCGATCGACTTGGCGCCTGGCACCATCTCCCGCAGCAGCTCCACGCGCTTGGCATCGAGCAACTGGGTAAGCAGCGTCGTGCCCGTGAGATTGGCCTCAGGGCGAGCGAGGTCGCGGACAAGGCCGAGGTCGACAGGATCAGCGCCAACGCCGAAAACAACAGGGACTGTGTCGGTCGCGGCCTTGGCGGCGAGGCCGACCTGGTTGGCGCCCACCGCCACCAGGACGGCGGGCTTGGATGTCGCCAGATCCTTAGCCATTGCCGGTAGGCGCTCGTATCGGCTGTCAGCCCAATTGACATCGACCGTTACGTTCTGACCGTCGACGTAGCCTGCGTCTTTGAGGCCTTCGAGAAAAGCCGCGAGCAGGTGCGCATCGGTACTCGGCGACCTAGCGCCGAGATAAGCGACAATCGGCCTCGATTGCGCGCTTGCGAACGTCGAGAATACCGTCGCGCCAACCGTCCAGAACAAGAGTCGTCGCTTCATCTATGTGCTCCAGGCCGCCAGCAGATTAGCCGATCCGCGCGAGTGTGCAGAGCGCAAAGCGTGACATCTCCGCAGCACCTTCGGGGAGGACATACCGGCCCGCTTGGCCCGCGCCACGGCCTCCTGGTCGACATAGTCCCTCCTGTACCGGACGAACGCCCAGGCATCCGCTCGCGCACCATGATGGCGCCGAGATCCGCGTCCGACGCCCTACAGATGGCGACAGTCGAGCTTGCGCTTGCCGACACGCAGCGGCCACAGCATGCGGCGTTCTCCGACGAGGGTCGAAGGTCGTGGCACAGACGCCAATGTAGCGGGCCGCTTCCTCGCAGCTGAGACCGTGGGGCGGATAACTGTTGAGATCCTGACGAGGCGGCACTTGCGGAACAGGCTAGATGAGATTCTGAAGTGCGTAGCGTGAGCTGTTAGCGCCTTGGGGAGGCTACCGCGCGCCCGGCCTTCTGCTTCGGGGGAGAAGGAATGAAAACCAAGGCGCGCGGTCGGCGACGTGTTTCCTCCCTAGGATCCCGGGCCGGCGCAGACGTGCCGATTTCGACAACAGTCTATGCAGTGCTAAAGATGGTGCCACGGCCCGGATGGGTTGGCCAGACACTGCGGCGGCCTCGTGGTTGCCGTCGTTCATGTATCGCCCTCCCGCCGATCGTCCAAGGCTAAGTGCAGGTCCAGCAGTAGGAAACCAGGCCCCCGCCGCCGATCCCGAAGCCCAAAAGCCCAGCGACGAGACTCTGTCGCCGCATTTCAAATTGGGACGCTACCGCGAGTGGAACCAGACAGCTCTCGCCGCCGCGTGCTAACTTCACAGTCCCAATCCCCGCCTCTGCCCGAACGACCAGTTTAGGTCGCCGCCAGGCATGGCGGTGCCCGAGATCTGGCGTCCGATGTGCTGCTCGAGCGCGGGCCGCCACGGTACGAGGCTAAAGCCCAGCCCATCATCGATCATGGCGAACCGGCCGCTGGAAAGCTGCGCAGAACCGACCAACTGGCCGGTGACTTGGTTGCCGGCAATCGCGGGCCGCCATTCCCGCCCCCGCTCGGCGGCGAGCGCCCTGCCGGCGCGCTCGATGTCGCGGGCCTCCAGCCGCTGCACCAAATCTCTTGGCGCACGGACTCGGCCGTCGCCAAGGTCGGCGGCGTATCCCTTGTCGGCAAGCCAACGCCGGCGCTTGGCCAGTGCCGCCGTTACCTCGCGGCCAAACCCTTCGTCGGCGACGACCGTGCGCTGCCGGGACGCCAGCTCGCGGTCGAGCCAGGTCGCGCCGTCATGGCCCTTCTGCTGATCAAGGCTCGTAGGCGAGAGAACGGTGATCCGGCCCATCGTCCGGTCGCGCGCGAGATCGTACGCCCGCCCGCGTTCGGAAAGGTCGGCCGGAACGCGCCACTGGTCGGCGTCGATCCGCTCGACATGGCCCGCCCTGCGCAACGCCTCCAGGCGCCGGACGTGGGATCGGATGTAGGCGGCGGGATCGCCGCCCAGACGCTCGACGGTGCCGACGGCCTGCTCCAGATGCCTGGCCGGCCGATAGATGCCCTCCTTGCCGGCAATCTCCAGGATGTTGCGGTCCGAGGCGCGCGGGCCGGCCTGACCGGAACCCGCCGCCACGATCATGCCCCGCTGGATATCCTCGGCGCGGGCCGGGTCCATCTCGAGGTGATGGATGCGCCCATCCACACCATCGATCACCAGCCGGACCCGTTCACCCATCTCGTCACCGCCCAGGCCCTTGTCGATTACACGGCCGACGATCGGCTCAGTAGCCTTCTCAGCGTGTAGGACATAGCGCGCGATAGACCGGGCGTCGGCCAGCCCTTCCCTCTCCAATGCCCGATGCATGGTCTTGATGATGTCGCCGCGCTCGCCCAGTTCCCGCAAGACGGGCTCGGCCTTGGGCGACACGGGCCAGCGTCCGGGCTCCACCTCGGTGGCCAAGCCCAT
>JAUXRT010000272.1 GCA_030681635.1 Reyranella sp. | reverse complement strand
CATGAAATGCACGTAGTCCGGGCCGAGGAAGGGCTTCTTGTGAAGCTCCAGCGGCTCGAGCAGGTTCATCATCTCCAGCACCGCAAAGCCCTGCGTCGGCGCCGGCGTCTCGTAGATCGTGACGCCGCGATAGGTGCCTTTTAGCGGTTCGCCCCAGCGCGCGAGTTGCGCCGTGAGATCGTCCAGGGTGAAGAAGCCGTCATGCGCGGTCGACCAGCGCACGAGTTCGCGGGCGACCTCGCCGTCGTAGAAACCGTACCAGCCGTCGCTGGCGATCGCCTCCAGCGTGCGGGCGAGGTCGGGGTTGGTGAGGGTGGCGCCGTCTTTCAGGAAGATCGCGGCGGCCTCCGGACTCTTGGCCAGTTCCTCGCGCGCCAGCTCGCGCCAGTAGGCCAGCCGCGCCGTCACCGGGAAGCCGTGGCGGGCATAGCCGATGGCGCTTTCGAGGCAGCGTTTTAGTGGAAGGCGGCCATAGGCGGCATGGGCCTCGGTCCAGCTCGCGACGGCGCCGGGCACGGTGAGGGTCCCTGGCAGGACGCCGCGATACGGCACCTCGGCAAGGCCGCGCCGGGTGAAGGCCTCCACCGTGCCGCCCGCGGTGGCGCGGCCACCGCCATCGATGTAGCGCACGGTCCCGGTCTTGGCGTCGTAGATCAGCCAGAAAGCATCACCGCCCACGCCCGTCATGTGCGGATAGAGCACGGAAAGTGCCGCGCTGGTGGCAAGGGCGGCGTCGACCGCCGATCCGCCGGCCCGCAGCACGTCGACGCCGGCCTGCGAGGCCAGTGAATGGGGGCAAGTCACCATGCCGTTCGGCGCGAGGGTGGCCGGACGGCCGGTGTGTATGTCTACCATGAGGATTTCTTAGGTCGTTTTGCCGGCGGTTGACAGCGTGTCGCGAAGTTTCTAACACTTAACTCAAGAGTTAAGTGTTATCGGAGCGCCCAAGCGATGCTGAAGACGTTTGCCTATGTTGCCGCCGCCCTCGTCGTTGTTGTTGCCGGCATCCTGATCTATGCCGCGACCGGGCCCGACACCTTCCGCGTCCAGCGCACGGCAACCATCAAGGCGCCGCCGGAGAAAATCTTCGCGCTGATCAACGACCTGCGCAGCTGGAGCCTGTGGTCGCCCTACGAGAAGAAGGACCCGGCGATGAAGCGGACTTTTAGCGCCGCCGCAAGCGGCAAGGGCGCTATCTATGAATGGGACGGCGACAAGAACGTCGGCAAGGGTCGGATGGAGGTCACCGAGACAACGCCTCCGGCCAAGATCCTGATCAAGCTCGACTTCATCTCGCCGTTCGAGGCCCACAACACCGCCGAATTCACGATGGAACCCAAAGGCGACAACACGGTTGTCACTTGGGCAATGTACGGTCCCGCCGCTTTCATGACGAAATTGATCGGCATCTTCATGAACATGGACACCATGATCGGCAACGACTTCGCCGCGGGTCTCGCCAATCTGAAGGCCGCGGCCGAGAAATAAGCCCTCGATTTGGAGTAAAGCCATGAAGGTCGCAGCCTCTTCGATCGCGCGCGCTCTGTTGCTCGGCGCCGTGCTGTCGCAGCTTGCCGCCGTCGGCGGCTTTGCCCAGGGCGTCTGTCCGCCTGGCATGCCGCCCGGCGTGTTCTGCGGCGAGCGCAACATCGCCCATGCGACAGCAGGCGCCTATGCGCTTGATCCCGATCATTCGTCGGTCCTGGCGCGCGTTTCGCATGTTGGCTATTCCTACAGCATCTTCCGCTTCGATCGCGTGAGCGGCACGCTGGCGTGGAACCCGGATGCGGTCGCGAGTTCGAAATTGTCGGCTCAGGTCGTGACCGAATCGATCACATCGAACGTCAAGGGTTTCGCCAGCGATCTTGCGAGCGAAAAGTTCCTGAATGCGCCTCGATTTCCCGAGGTGACATTCGTGTCGACCGCCTTTCGTCAGACCGACGCCACCAGCGGCAAGGTGGACGGCACTCTCACGCTGACGGGCAAGACCGCGCCGGTCACGTTCGACGTGACGCTGGTCGGCAGCGGCAAGGGCTTTGGCGGGCAACCGCGCATGGGCGTTCATGCCAGCGCCTGGATCAAGCCGCAGGATTTCGGCATGCCGGCAATGTTCTCCGAAGCCATCGAAATCGTCATCGACGCCGAGTTCGTGCGCAATCCATGAACGTCATGTCGAAGCCGGCCGGATCGGAGCTCGTGCTCACGCGCGACATTGCCGCGTCGCGCGAACGGCTGTTCGCGGCCTGGACCGACGTCAAGCAGGCCGCGTTATGGTGGGCGCCGCGGGATTTCACACCGCTGTCCTGCGAGATGGACGTGCGCCCCGGCGGCGTCTGGCGCCGTCGCATGCGTTCGCCGAGTGGTGGCATGATCCTGAAACACGGCACCTATCGCGAGGTCGTGCCACCTGAACGCCTGGTCTTCACCTACGTCACCGAGCATGCCAACGGCATCATCGATCCCGAGACGCTCGTGTCGGTCAGCTTCGCCGATCTCGGCGGCGGCCGGACCCGGCTGACCTTGTGGCACACAGGCTTCGAGACCGAGGCTTCCCGCGACGACCATCGCGGCGGCTGGACCGGCGGCCTGGAGCGGTGTGCGGACTTCATCGAGAAGAATTGAGCGGGCGTCCATGAGTCCAGGCTTTTCGAGTCCAGGCTTTTCCGCGACGCGACTTGCCCGTCTGCGCGAGACACTGTCCCGGCATGTTGCCGATGGCGACGTGCCCGGCCTCGTCACGCTGGTGAGCCGGCGCGGCGAGACGCACGTCGAGGCGATCGGCCTGCAGGCTGCTGGCGGCGGCATGCCGATGAAACGCGACACGATCTTTCGCATCTCCTCGATGACCAAGCCGATCACCGCCGCCGCGGCGATGATCCTGGTCGAGGAATGCCGGCTCCGCCTCGATGAGCCTGTCGACCGTCTGTTGCCGGAGCTGGCCGACCGCCGCGTGCTGAAGAGCCTCGAAGGGCCACTCGACGATACCGTGCCCGCCCATCGGCCGATCAGCCTGCGCGACCTGCTGACGTTCCGGTCAGGCCACGGTGCGGTGATGGTCTGGCCGGCGAAGTACCCCATCCAGAAGGCGGCGGAGGCGGCGGGCGTGGCGCCCGGTCCCGACCAGCTCGACATGTCGCCCGATGAATTCATAAAGCGCCTGGGCAGCCTGCCGCTGATCCATCAGCCGGGCGAACGCTGGCTCTATCACACCGGCTCCGACGTGTTGGGCGTGCTGATCGCCCGCGCCTCGGGGCAAGCTTTCGGCACGTTCCTGGAGGAGCGCCTGTTTGGGCCGCTCGGCATGAAGGACACCGGCTTTCAGGTGCCGGCCGGCAAGCTCGACCGGCTGGCCAGTGCCTATCGCATGGACTACGAGACCAACGCCGTTGTTACTTTCGACGATGCTAGCAACAGCCGCTGGAGCAAGCCGCCGCCGTTTCCCGCCGGCGGCTCGGGCCTGGTCTCGACCGTCGACGACTATCACGCCTTCTGCCGCATGATGCTGAACAAGGGCCGGCACGGCAGCCAGCGCCTCCTGTCGCGGCCCGCGGTCGAGTTGATGACCACCGACCAGCTCACGCCGGAAAACAGAATTGGCACCGAACTGTTCTTCGGTGAAGGCGCGAGCTGGGGTATGGGCAACGCTGTCGTCACGCGGCGCACCAGCCTGTCGACCACCCCGGGACGTTTCGGCTGGGACGGCGGCTACGGCACCTCGGCCCATTCCGATCCGGCCGAGGACATGGTCGGCATCCTGATGACCCAACGCATGATGGATTCGCCCCAGCCGCCGCGCGTGTTCACCGATTTCTGGACGTCCGCCTACCAAGCCATCGACGACTAACCAAGGAGAGAGCGATGCAGATCCAGCCCTACCTGTTCTTCGACGGTCGCTGCGAGGAAGCCCTCGACTTCTACAAGGGCGCGGTTGGCGCCAAGGTCGATATGCTGATGCGCTTCAAGGAGAATCCCGATCGCGGCAAGGGTGGCATGGAGCCGCCGGGCTCGGACGACAAGGTGATGCATGCCGCCTTCACGGTCGGCGACGCGATGATCCTGGCGTCCGACGGCAATTGCGCGGGCAAGCCCAAGTTCGACGGCTTCTCGCTGGCGATAACCGTCAAGGACGAGGCGGAAGCCGACAAGACCTTTGCCGCGCTGGCCAAGGGTGGCCAGGTGAACATGCCGCTCACCAAGACGTTCTTCTCGCCCAAGTTCGGCATGGTCGCCGACAAGTTCGGCGTGAACTGGATGGTGATGGTCGACGCCTGAGCCGATTTTTCGAATCGGCGCCGACGTCGGTCAGCCCTTGTCGACGTTGGCGCTGCGCAGCGGCACGCCGAATTCCCGGCGGCAGACCTCGGCCAGCACCGAGACGCCTTCCTTGATCGTCTCGGGCTCGGGATTGGCGAAGCAGAGGCGGAGCCTGTTCTTGGAATAGGCCTTGTTGGTCGACCATTCCGGGCCGGGGTTGAGCGACACGCCGGCGGCAAGGGCTGCCTGTGCCAGTTTCTGGGTGTCGACCTGCTCGGGCAGCTTGATCCAGAGATAGATGCCGCCCGGCGGGTCGCCGAATTCGGCGGCCGTGCCGAACTGCTCGGCCAGCGCCTCGCGCAGGACCTGTAGCTTGGCGTGCAGCGCCTTGTTGAGCTTGGGTACATGGGTGGCAAAATGCTGGGTGCAGAACTCGGCCAGCACCATCTGCTCGAGCGCGCCGGAGCCCGCGTCCTGCTTCAGCCCGAGGATGCGGGCGAGGATGTCCCATTTGGCGACGATGTAGCCGACGCGCAGCGCCGGCGCGATCGACTTGGAGAAGGAGCCGATGAAGATCACGCCTTCGCCGTTGGCCATGGAATAGATCGAGCGCGGCCGCTCGCCGCTCCAGATCAGGTCGGAATAGCACTCGTCCTCGAAGATCATGACGCCGTATTCGGCGGCGAGCTTGATCAGCTGGGCGCGGCGCTTCTCGCCCATGATCGCGCCGGTCGGGTTCTGCACCGTCGGGATGGTGTAGATGTACTTCGGCGTCACGCCCTTCTTCTTGAGGTCGGCCAGTGTCTGCTCGACGATGTCGAGGCGCAGGCCCTCCTCGTCGAGCGGGATCCCGATGACGTTGACGCCGAGCTTGGTGAGCTTGGTGAGCGCGCCGCCATAGGTCTCCTGCTCAATCAGGACCGTGTCGCCCTTGGCCAGCAGCAGGCTGTTCACCAGGTCGAGGCCCTGCATCGAGCCCGAGGTGATCAGGATCTCGTCGGCCGAGCAGGTGATGCCGGCATGGCCCGAAAGCTTCTTGGCCAGGAAGTCGCGCAACGGCCGATAGCCCAAGGGGCCGCTGTTCAGCCCGTAGGTCGCCAGCGTCGCGCCCTCGCGCTTCAGCACCGCCGTCGCCGCGGCAAGCAGCGCCTCGACAGGCACGTTCTTGGCGTCGTTGTGGCCGCCGATGAAATTGTACTTGGGAAAGCCCTTCCACAGCGCGGCGGGCGCGGGCGTGCCGGGCGCGAGCAGGGGCGCGAAATCGAATGGGGCGGTCATGGCGTTTCCTCGGCTTGTCTTGGATCCCGATTGCTGAGCCCAATTGCTGAGCCAAGACCGGCCGGTTCGCAACAGGTTTGGCCGCCTCTAGGTCACGGCGCGGAACGAATGGGCCTGGGCCATGTCCCAAGGCCGGCGCCAGCGCGGATTGCCCGAGCCCGCCACCAGCTCGCCCTCGGCCAGCGACGGATAGAGGTCGGCGAAGGTGATGACTTCACTCGCCGAGATGCGCCGGGAGATGTGTTCGGGCTTGAACTCGCTGGGATGGTCGAGCCCGGCCGCCGCCGTCAGCTCGGCCAGCTCGTGGAGCGTGGCGCGGTGGAAATTGAAGACCCGGTCGATCTTGTCGGGCACGACCAGCGCGCGCTGGCGGGTCGGGTCCTGGGTGGCGACGCCGGTCGGGCAGCGGTCGGTGTGGCAGGACTGCGACTGGATGCAGCCCACCGCGAACATGAAGCCGCGTGCCGAGTTGCACCAGTCGGCGCCCAGCGCCATGGAGCGCACGATGTCGAAGGCCGTGATGATCTTGCCGGCGGCGCCGAGCTTGATGCGGTGGCGTGCGCCGATGCCGATCAGGGCGTTGTGCACGAAGTACAGGCCCTGGCGCATCGGCTTGCCGACATGGTCGACGAACTCCATCGGTGCCGCGCCAGTGCCGCCTTCCTTGCCGTCGACGACGATGAAGTCGGGATAGATGCCAGTCTCCAGCATCGCCTTGCAGATGGCCAGGAATTCCCATTCGTGGCCGATGCAGAGCTTGAAGCCGGCCGGCTTGCCGCCCGACAGCCGGCGCATCTCGGCGATGAACTGCATCATCTCGACCGGAGTCGAGAAAGCCGAATGACTGGACGGCGAGACGCAATCCTCGCCCATCGGCACGCCGCG
>JAUXRT010000254.1 GCA_030681635.1 Reyranella sp. | reverse complement strand
TGCGCCGGCCGCTCGGCATCTCGATCATCGGCGGCCTGATCGTCAGCCAGATCCTGACCCTCTATACGACACCGGTGATCTACCTCTATCTCGACCGCTTCCGCCGCCGCGACCGCGACCGTCCCAGCCGTATTGCCCGCGCCATGAGTGGCGGCGCCGGAGTTCCGGCATGAGGCGGATCGCGGGGTTGCTTTGTCTCCTGCCCCTGGCCGGTTGCCTGGTCGGTCCTGACTACGAGCGGCCGCCGCCCGCCAGCCCGCCGACGGCCGAATTCAAGGAAGGGGGAGTAGATTTCCGCCCGGCCATGCCGCGCGATACGGTCGATCGTGGACCGTGGTGGCAGATCTACAGCGATCCGACGCTGGATCGGCTGGCCGCCCAGGTCGACATCTCCAACCAGACGCTGAAAGCTTCCGAGGCCTCCTATCGCCAGGCGCGCGCGCTCGTGCGTCAGGACCAGTCGGGCCTCTATCCGACGATCACCGCCAGCGCCAGCACGCAGCAGACCGGAACCGGCACGCTGCGCGGAGGGGGTGGCGGCGCGATCATCACGACGAACCAGGCCGGCAATGTCACCAGCAGCGCGAGCCAATACTCCGGCGGCGGCGCGCTCTCCTGGGAGATTGACGTCTGGGGCAGTATCCGCCGCACCATCGAGGCCGATTCGGCGGCGGCGCAGGCCAGCGCCGGCGATCTCGCGGCGGCGCGGCTCTCGGCCCAGGCTGATGTCGCGATCAACTATTTCTCGCTGCGCATCTCCGACCAGCGGACCAGGCTCTACCAGGAGACCGTGGCGGCCTATGCGCGGTCGCTGCAGATCGTGCAGAACCAGGTCGATGCCGGCATCGCCTCGCGCGTCGACCTGACCCAGGCGCAGACACTCTACCAACAGGCACGGTCGCTTCTGGTGGCCGAAGGCATCAACCGTGCCTTGTTCGAGCATGCGATCGCCGTGCTGATCGGCAAGACGCCCGCCGAATTCAACCTGGAGCCGGGGACGCCGCCGCAGAACGTGCCGACGGTCGATGCCGGCATCCCCTCGGCGCTGCTGGAGCGGCGGCCCGACATCGCCTCGGCCGAGCGCCTGATGGCTTCGGCCAACGCCCGGATCGGCGTGGCGCAGGCGGCCTACTATCCGAACATCTCGCTGGGCGGCGCCATTACCTTCCTGAGCGGCGGACTGGGAACATTGTTCCAGCTCGGCTCGTCGGTGTGGTCGCTCGGCCCGCAACTCGCCGCCACGTTGATCGACGGCGGCGCGCGCGCCGCCCAGGTCGATGGTGCGCGGGCAGGTTACGACAACACCGTGGCGACCTACCGCCAGACCGTGTTGACGGCCTTCCAGCAGGTCGAGGATGCGCTCGTCCAGCAGCGCCTCCTGGTCCAGCAGGAGCAGGTCCAGCGCGCCGCCGTTGCCGCCGCGCGCGAGGCCGAGCGGCTGTCGCTCAACCAATACCGGATCGGCACCATCCCCTACACGACCGTCGTGCAGACCCAGACCTCGGCGCTGTCGTCCGAGCAGACACTGCTCAACATCCGGCTCAACCGCCTGATCGCCAGCGCCAACCTGGTGAAGGCGCTGGGCGGCGGCTGGCGCGACGCCGATCTGCCGCCGCCGACGCCAATCGGTGGTCTCGATCAGACGCCCAAGTCTCCTGCGTCCAAGCCCGCTACGCCGCAGAGTTCGTCGACAACGCCCGCTGCCCAGAGTGCGCCCGTCCCCAAGGCCTGGTGGAAGCTCTGGTAGAGTGCTTCTGCAACGGCTGACGGCGATCTAGGATCGGCTCATGGCGGAACCAGCGATCCGCAAAATCATCCATGTCGACATGGACGCCTTCTACGCGTCTGTGGAGCAGCGCGACGATCCGGCGCTACGCGGCCATCCCGTGGCGGTGGGCGGGCGCGAGCGCGGCGTCGTCATGGCGGCGAGCTACGAGGCCCGCACCTTCGGTGTGCGTTCGGCCATGCCGTCGGCCACGGCCAAGCGACTGTGCGCCGAGCTGGTGTTCGTGAAGCCGCGCTTCGACGTCTACAAGGAGGTGTCGCGTCAGATCCGCGCCATCTTCCTCGACTACACACCGCTGGTCGAACCGCTGTCGCTCGACGAGGCCTATCTCGATGTCACGACCAACCTCAAGGACATGCCGCTGGCCTCGGAGATCGCGCGCGAGATCCGCGCCAGGATCCTCGACCAGACCGGCCTCACCGCCTCGGCCGGCGTCTCCTACAACAAGTTCCTGGCCAAGCTCGCCTCGGACCAGCGCAAGCCCAACGGACAATATGTGATTCCGCCGGAGAAGGGCCCGGCCTTCGTCGAAAGCCTGCCGGTCGGCAGGTTCCACGGCGTCGGCCCGGCAACCGAAGCCAAGATGAAGCGGCTCGGCATCAACACCGGGGCCGATCTCAAGGCACAGACGCTCGAATTCCTGCAGGAGTATTTTGGCAAGTCGGGGCCCTACTACCACGCAATCGCGCGTGGCCAGGACGGACGGCAGGTCGTGCCCAACCGGCCGCGCAAGTCGGTCGGCTCGGAGACGACTTTCATGCAGGACCTCGGGCGGCCGGCCGAGGTCGAGGCCGGCATCGCTTCGGTGTTGGAAGATGTCTGGAGCTATTGCGAGAAGAACGGCATCGCCGGCCGGACGGTGACGGTGAAGATCAAGTACGCCGACTTCCAGATCGTGACCCGTAGCCGCACGCTGCTCGAACCGCCCGCCGACAAGGCCATGCTGGAGCGGGTCAGCATCGACCTGGTGCGGTCCATCTTTCCCCTGGAGAAAAAGGTGCGGCTGCTGGGCGTCTCGCTGCACAACCTCTATCGGCCGAATGAGGCTACGGTGCCGCCCCAGCTCACGCTCGGCCTGCTCTGAAACGGCCTAGGTCTCGATCGCCGCCACCATCTTCTTCAGCAGCGCCGCATCTGGGTAGATGCCGAGGCCGGCCTGCACATTGTCCCTCATGTGCTCGGGCTTGCTGGTGCCGGGAATGACTGCGGTGACGGCGGGATTTGCCAGGATGAATTTGAGCAGGATCTGGGCCCAGCTCGTGGCCCCGATCTCGCCGGCCCAGTCGGGCAGCTTGCGGCTGAGCAGCTTGCGCAGGAAGCCGCCGCCGCCGAACGGCTGATTGACCAGCACCGCGATGCCACGCTCGGCTGCGAGCGGCAGCAGGCGGCGTTCGACCGAGCGGTCGTCGAGCGCGTAGTTGAGCTGCACGAAGTCCCACTTCTCCGCCCGCATCACCGCCTCGAGTTCGTCGTGTGCACTTTGCGTGTAGTGCGTGATGCCCATCAGCCGGATGCGGCCCTCGGCCTTCCAGGCGCGCAAGGTCGGCAGATGCGCCCGCCAGTCGAGAAGGTTGTGGATCTGCATCAGGTCGATGCGGTCGGTCCTGAGCAGCCGCATCGACTGGCGCATCTGGGCGACGCCGTTGTCGTGGCCCGACGTCCAGACTTTGGTGGCGATGAAGGCCTTGTCGCGTGTCTTGGCGGCGGCCAGCAAATCGCCGACGACCGCCTCGGCCGAGCCGTACATCGGCGAGGTGTCGATCACCGAGCCGCCGGCCTCGAACAGGATGCGCAGCACCTCGGCCAGCGGCGCGCGATCGTCCGGCTTGGCGCCGACATCGAAAGTCCGCCAGGTGCCGCAGCCGACGACGGGCAGCATCTCGCCGTTCGACGGGATCTTGCGTTGATGCATGCGTGCTCCCGGAGCTGTCTGCGCAACGCTCCGCCCCGCGGTCAACACGGCGGCGCCGGCGATGCCAAGGAAGGTGGAGCGCGTCAGGGTCATGATCACATCGAGGTCACACTAGGACGATTGAACATTAGTGTCTCTTCCGTGACAGAGCGTCACCATCAATTCTGAAAAAACTTTCTGCCATATTGGTGCCGCATGCCAGGCCTCTGCTGCGTGTCGCGGAAGATTCACCAATTACTACTAATGTCGGACACGCCTATTGCTGATCGCCGGAGTGACACCATCTCAGAGAGGACCAGGGAGGAGAACACCATGCCCGAACCCTTCGTCGTCGAAGTCTGGGGCGAGCCCGCGGGCATCGTCCTCAAGGAAGGTAACGCCTTCCGCTTCCATGCGGTCGCTCATCCGTACTTCGAGTTGGACGGCGCGCAGTTCACGACACCAGGCCATGCCAAACTGGCGGCCGCCCGTCTGCAGCCCGTGCGGACGGCAGAGAGGCCCGGCACATAGCTTGACCCCGGTGGTGCTAACGTATTCCCTCGGTGCCGGAGGGACATCCAATGACCGGCACCAAGAGAAAGAAACCTGCTGAGCTGCGCAGCGCGCGGTGGTTCGCGCCTGACGACCTGCGCGCCTTCGGCCACCGTTCGCGCGCCATGCAGATGGGCTACGCGCCGGAGGAGTGGGCCGGCCGCCCGGTCATCGCCATTCTCAACACCTGGTCGGACGCTCAGCCCTGCCACATGCACTTCAAGACCCGCGTCGACGACGTGAAGCGGGGCATCCTGCAGGCCGGCGGCTTCCCGATGGAACTGCCGGCGCTGTCGCTGTCGGAAAGCTTCCTCAAGCCCACCACCATGCTCTATCGCAATCTTCTGGCGATGGACGCCGAGGAACTGTTGCGCGGGCATCCCGTGGATGGCGTCGTGCTGATGGGCGGCTGCGACAAGACCACGCCGGCGCTGCTGCTGGGGGCCATCAGCATGGGCCTGCCCACGATCTACCTGCCGGCCGGTCCGATGCTGCGCGGCAACTGGAAGGGCAAGGTGCTGGGCTCCGGTTCCGACGCCTGGAAATACTGGGATGAGCGCCGCGCCGGCAAGATCTCCGATTCCGACTGGGTCGATGTCGAGGCCGGCATTGCGCGCAGCTACGGCACCTGCATGACCATGGGCACCGCCGCTACAATGATGGCCATGGCCGAGACGCTGGGCATGACCTTGCCCGGCGCCTCGTCGATCCCGGCCGCCGATGCCAACCACATCCG
>JAUXRT010000238.1 GCA_030681635.1 Reyranella sp. | reverse complement strand
ATGAGGGAAGGCGCGCCGATGCGCTTTGCCACCCAGCTGCTCGAGCGCGACGCCAAGAAGGTCCATCTCTTCCACGAGATGTTCCACGCCGAGCAGGGCTACCTGGCGGCGACCAACGAGACCATCGTGATGAACATCGATTACGCCTCGCGCCGCTCCGCGCCCTGGCCGGTGCCGGTGACCGGGCGCCTGGAGTCGCTGTGGGAGACGCACCGCCTGCTGCCCAAGCCGGCCAAGGCCGGTCGGGTCATGGGTCTTTCGAAGAAGAAGTAGCGGGCGAAGAAGAGGCGGCGAGCGCCGCCAGCGCCTCGCCACTCAGGCGATAAGGCAGCCAGCTGCGGATCCACCTGAAGCCGATGCGCTCGTAGAAGCCGCGCGCCGGATTCCAGTCAAGCACGTTGAGATCGATGCGCTTGAAACCTTTGGCCGCGCATTCGCGGGCAAGTGCCGCCATCAGCGCCCGGGCGACGCCGCCTCGGCGTTCCTCGGGCACGACCCAGATATCCTCGATGAAGATGCCGCGGGCCGCGGTCCAGACCGAGTAGTTGAAGGTGTAGAGCGCGAAGCCGACCGGCACGCCGCCGCGCTCGGCGATCAGGGCCGCGAACTTCGGATCGGCACCGAACCCGTCGCGGGCCAGCGTCTGGGGCGTCGAGGTGACGGCGTCGGGCTCGTCCTCGTAGGTCGCGAGGTCGATCGAGAAGCGATGGAGGAGATCGACGTCGTCGACGGTGGCGGGACGGACGACGACCATCGCTTGCTTAGCCGGCACGGGAACCTCCATTCAACGACAGGCGGGCGGCGGCCAGCGCCTCGCCGATGACGTCGGCGTCGCCGACATGGTTGGCGAGCAGCAGGATCAGCCCGGCATCGAAGGCGCGGCACTGGTCGTCATTCAAATCGCGATGCGCGTCGATGATGGCGTTGTAGACCTCGTCGGGCCGCCGGAGATTGAGCGTGCGCCGGAGCGCCCCAGTTGCCGCGTCCGCCATTGCCTTCTCCCTCAACCGTGGCCCGTCGCGCGCCGCAGCGCCGCCGCCAGTTCCCTGGCGTCGGGCCGGCGCCAGCGCGCCGCGACGTAACGATCCGGACGAATCAGGTAAGCCGTACCGGCGCGGCCGTCGTAGCGCTGCCGCACCAGCCCGTCACGATCCAGCAGCGCCGTCCAGCCTGAGGGCGGCGCGCCCTCGCGCGCCACCATCACGCCCGCCATGCCCGCCGGCAGCTCGGGCAGGTCGACGGGACGGGCGGCGAAGGCGATCAGGGTGAAATCAGGACCGACATGATCGACCAGGAAGCCGCCGCGTCCATTGGCGACCGGCGCATCGACCATCGCCATCCCGGGCGTCGGACCCCGCAGCCAATCGGTGTCGCCATCCGGCGTATCGATGGACGAGCCGGGCTGGACGGTCGGCACTGAGAGCCGGCCGCTGTTGACCAGGGACCGGGCGAACGGAAACTCCCGCGCCAGCGCCAGGGTGGCATCGCGAAAGGCGCGCGAGGCGGGGAACTTGGGCGTGATGAAATCGGTGCTGCGGGTGGAATTCAGGGTGTTCTCGTGCGCCGCGGCGCGGCGCTCGCTGCAATAGCTTTCCAGCAACGAGGCCGGCGACGTGCCCGCAAGAACGCGCACCAGCTTCCAGGCGAGGTTGTCGACGTCGGCCACCGCCGCATTGCCGCCGCGCGCCCCGAACGGCGAGACGACGTGGGCGGCATCGCCGGCGAAGATCACGCGGCCCTGCACGAAGCGCTCCATCATGCGGCAGGTGAAGGTGTAGACGCTGCTCCACTCGTGTTCCCAGGTCGCATCGGGGCCGAACATCTGGCGCAGGCGGCGATCGACGTTTTCCGGCTTCTTCTCCTCCTCCGGATCGGCATCGCGGCCGAGCTGGAAATCGACGCGCAGCACATTGTCGGCCTGGCGGTGCAGCAGCACGGAATTGGTCGGGTGAAACGAGGGATAGAACCAGAAGCGCCGTTCCTTCGGCAGCTCGCTGGTGAAGCGGATGTCGGCGATCAGGAACTGGTCGTGGAAGACCTCGCCGGGGAACGGCAGGTCGAGCAGGTGCCGCACCGCGCTGCGCACGCCGTCGCAGGCGACCAGCCAATCGGCGTCGAGCGTGTAACGCCCATCCGGCGTCTCGACATCGAGCGAGACGCCTCCAGAATCGGGCCGGACGCCCACGACCTTGTGGCGGAAGCGCAGGTCGATCAGCTTCTCGGCGAGGCAACGATCGAACAGGTACTCCTCGACATAGTACTGCTGCAGATTCACGAAGGCCGGGAACTTGTGGCCAGGCTCGGGCGCCAGGTTGAAGTGATAGATGGGCTTGTCGTGGAGATAGACCTCGCCCTGCTCCCAGGTGATGCCCTTGTCGACCATGCGCTGGGCAATGCCGAAGCGGTCCCAGGTCTCGAGGCTATGCTTGGCCTGGCAGATCGACCGGCTGCCGTTGCTGACCGTGTCGTCCTCGTCGAGCAGCACCGAGGCCACGCCGCGCACCGCGAGCGCCAGCGCCAATGTCGGGCCGGCAAGCCCCGCCCCCACGATCACGACCGGCCGGCGCTTGCCCTTGCCGTCGAGTTCAGTTGGTCGGCGATAGGGATAATGGCGGTACTGGTACGAACTCATCGTCTTCCGGACCGGAAGAACATGATCAGTCGGCCTTTTCCAGCGCCGCCCACATCTCGATGTCGCGCTCGGCGGTCCAGATGCGCGGATGGTCGAGGCCCTTGGCCTCGTCGTAGGCTCGGCTCACATCGAACGGCATGCAGTGCTCGAAGATCACCCAGTTGCCGTAACGCGGCTGCAACGCCGCCATCGCCTTGTCGTAGGCGAGCTTCAGCGAATCCC
>JAUXRT010000232.1 GCA_030681635.1 Reyranella sp. | reverse complement strand
GGGATTGTGCATGGTCGCGGCCTCGGTGAGGCGGCTCGCATTCTTCAGCACCTGCTCGCCGACAGCGCTGCGTTCCGGCGAATAGCTGTCGAGGAGCGACGGCTTCGCCGCGCCCTCGATCACCAGCGCCAGCTTCCAGGCAAGGTTGAACGCGTCCTGCATGCCGGTATTCATGCCCTGGCCGCCGGCCGGGCTGTGGATGTGCGCGGCATCGCCCGCCAGGAACACGCGGCCCCTGGCATATTCCTTCACCTTGCGCTCGTTGATGCGGAACGCTGCCAGCCAGAACGGATCCCTCATCACGATGTCGGGCGAGCCGCGATGCGCCATCAACTCGTTGATTTCAGCCAGAGTCGGATCGGGATGCTTCTCGTTGCCGGTAGCTGGCCCGAGGTCGCCGATCACGCGCCAGCGCTCGCCCGCGATCGGGAAGAACGCCAGGATGCCGTCCCGGTGCCAGAAGATGTGCATCCGGTCCTTCGGATCGAGGCTGGGGATGTAGCCGTCGGCCAGCGCCCAGTGGCTCTCCAGCGTCGAGCCCTCGAAGGCAAACCCCAGCCCGTGCCGCACCGCTGAATGCGCGCCGTCGCAGCCAACCAGCCAGTCGGCCTGCACCGTCTCGCTCGAACCGTCGGCCTTCTTGAGCGTCGCCTCGATCGAGGCGCCCTTGTCGGCGAAGCTTGCCAGCTCGACCGTGCGCTCGACCTTGACGCCCGCCGCCTCCAGCCGCTCCTCCAGGACACGCTCGGTCTCGCTTTGCGGGATCATCAGCGCATAGGGGAAGCGGCTGTCGAGTGAATCGAGCGAGACGTTGGCCACGATCTTCTTGCCGGTCGAGATCTGCGCGCCGTGCCCCTGCATGCCGACCGCCACGAATTCCTTGGCGTAGCCCGCGTCGTCGAACAGCTCGAGCGTGCGGCTCCACAGCACCAGCGCCTTGGACTTGTCGGTGCGCTCGGCGTTCTTGTCGACGATGCGCACGGAAATGCCGTGCCGCACCAGCTCGTTGGCGAGCGTCAGCCCGACCGGCCCGGCGCCGGCGATGAGGACCTTCGGATTGTTCGGCATGCGGGGCTCCCCTGACGATCTCCGTCAAACCGGAAGCCTAGTGGGGTGAGCGCTTCTGTCCAGCCGGGCCCGTCCAGCTGGGGAGGGGGCTCAGGCCGCCGTGAACGGCCCGATCCTGGCCGTCGCAAACGCCGGCCGCGCCTGGATCGCGGCCCACCAGGCGGCGACCCGGGGATGTTTCGCTGCCGTCATCTCGTCGGGCGCGATTTCTTCGTCGAGGCGCTTCACGAAGGGCACGGCGCCGATGTCGGCCAGCGAATAGCGATCGCCCGCCAGCCACGCGCTCCGGCCGAGCGTCTCCTCCACGCGGTCGAGCAGCCCGACCTTGAGTTTGTCCCGCGCCTCCTGGCGTTCTTCGTCGGTGTAGGGCTTTCGCGCCGTGCGCAGCCAGGCCTCGCGGCGCTCCTTGCTGGGCACGTTCTTGAGCTTTTCGGCGAGCTCCGCATCGGACCATTGCGTGGCGATCTTCGCCATCGAATGGGCCCAGTTGAAGATGATCAGGTTGCCGATCAGCCCGTCGACATGGCGGATCCAGTTGCGCATCGTGGCGCGCTCGAACGGATCGGTGGGACGCAGCGGCGGCTCGGGATGGGTTTCGTCGAGATATTCGCAGATCGTGCCGCTCTCGTAGAGCGAGCGGCCGTCCTCCAGGATCAGCAGTGGAATGACGCCGTTGGGATTGAGCTTCAGGAAGGCGGGCGAATGGTGCTCCATCTTCGCGAGATCGATCAGCTTGCTCTCGAAAGCGAGTCCCTTTTCGGCGAGGCAGAGCCTGACGCGGCGCGACGCCGACGATCTCCAGCCATGGTACAGCACATACATCGGGAAACTCCGGCCCTATCCCGGCTGGTTACTGATCCATTTGCGTGCCGGCCCGAGCTGGCGGAAGACTCGCATCGGCCGCTTGGCCGCGGCCAGCATGCCCAGCACGCGGCCGATCGTTTCGACATGGCCCTCCGGCACGACCACGGCCAGCGGACCCATCGGACCATTCCCGTGCGAGGCGCGCATGCGGGCGCCCAGCGCCAGGATGTCCTCGGCCCCCATATGCGTGTCGCCGCGTCCGCCGTCGAACAGCTTGCGATAGCTGTTGGCGTCGGCGCGGGCCATGTCGTCGAGAAAGGCATCGAATTCGACGCGCGTGACATCGCCTTCCGCGACAGCGGTGACCAGTTTCTGCTGTGGGTCGATGGTCCAGTGAAGCGGCATGACGGGTAGGACAATAGCATTCATAGTGCAATAATGCCAGCATCGGCGCGCGCCGCGCGCCGGGCTTTCCTGCGGACTGTGTCGAGTGAAAGGTCGTGATTCTATGCGTACGCCAATGCGGGCTTCCGTTCTCCTGATGACATTTGCGCTGGTGGCCTCCGCTGCCCCGGCGGCGATGGCCGAGGTCTATTGCGGCGATGCCGGTGCGACAGCGAACTGCGTCGTCCGTCCGGTCGCCACGCCGTTGCGTCCCGGTGTGGGATCGTCGGTCGGCGTTGGAGCTCCCGGTGTCGGTGTTGCTCCCGGCGCGGGTGTGGGCGTGGGCCGTGGCGCCGCCGGTGTCGGCGTGGCCCCTGGCGTCGGTGTCGGTGCTGAAGGTGCCGCGCGCGGCGGCGAGATGAATCGCGGTGGCCCCGTCGACCGCGCCGGTCGCCGCTAGCCTGCCTCCGACATAGACGGCGCCGAGACGAGAGACTTCGGCGCGGCGGTGGGCGACAGTCGGCGCGCATATGAGCGAGACCAATAGGACAGACAGTTCGTTCCGGCACGTGCTGCGCACCAGCCCGATGGATTTCTGGCGCCTGTGGTACGTCGGCCTGGTCGTCTCCACCGTGCGCTGGCTGGAGACGGTCGTCATGGGCATCGTCGTCTATCAGCAGACCGGCTCGGCCCTGATCGTCGCCCTGGTCACCATGCTGCGCCTGGTCCCGATGGGCCTGTTCGGTGCCTTCCTCGGGGCCTTCGCCGAACGGTTCGACCGCCGCCTGACCCTGGCCGGCATCGTCGGCCTCATGGCCGTCACCTCGGCCTTGCTCTCCGTCGTGGCATTCACGGGAACGCTGGAAGTCTGGCACCTGGCCGTCGCCAGCTTCATCAATGGCTGCGGCTGGGCCACCGACAATCCGCTCCGCCGCGTGATGATGGGCGAGGTCATGGGTCGCGATCGCATGGCCACCGCCATGGCTCTCGATGTCGGCGCCGGCAACGTGAGCCGCATGGTCGGCCCCGCCGTCGGTGGCCTGCTGCTGGCCGGCGTCGGCATCGAAGGCGCGTTCCTGCTGAGCGTGGCGATGTACGCCACCGCCGTCGCCGCCACGCTCCTGGTGCAGAGCCACATCCCGTCCTCGCCCGGATCGGGTGCCGTGCTCGCCCGCACCTGGGAGGGCGTGGCGCTCATCTTTTCCGACAGGCGCCTCGGCGCGATCATGGCGGTGACCGTCATCTACAATGTCTTCGCCTGGCCCTTCACCAGCATGATCCCGGTGATCGGCACCGACC
>JAUXRT010000220.1 GCA_030681635.1 Reyranella sp. | reverse complement strand
CTGCCGATCATCACCGAAAAGGCCGGCAAGGCGGTCTACGTCGACCTGGTCGAAGGCACGTCGATGCGCGAAGTGATCGACGACTCCACCGGCATTTCGAACCGTGTCGTCGTCGACTGGAAGGGCCAGCCGAAGGGCGGTGACCTGCGTCCGCGCATCGCCATCCACGACGCGGCCGGCAACCCGATCATGCTCGGCAACGGGCAGGAGGCGCGTTACCTGCTGTCGCTCGACTCGGTGCTCTCGGTCGAGAACGGCCAGGAGGTTCACGCCGGCGACATCCTCGCGCGTATCCCGCGCGAGGGCGGCAAGAACCGCGACATCACGGGCGGCCTGCCGCGCGTGGCCGAGCTGTTCGAAGCCCGCAAGCCCAAGGATTTCGCCATCATTTGCGACATCTCGGGCCGCATCGAGTTCGGCAAGGACTACAAGAACAAGCGCCGCGTCCTGATCGTGCCGGAAGGCGAGGGTGCGGAGCCTGTCGAGTACCTGATCCAGAAGACCAAGCGCATCGCCGTCCAGGAAGGCGACTTCGTGGAGCGCGGCGATCTCTTGATCGACGGCAACCCGGTGCCGCACGACATCCTGCGCGTGCTGGGCGTCGAGAAGCTGGCCGAGTACCTGGTGAACGAGATCCAGGAGGTCTACCGGCTGCAGGGCGTGAAGATCAACGACAAGCACATCGAGACGATCGCGCGTCAGATGCTGCAGAAGGTCGAGATCACCGACGCCGGCGACTCGACGTTCCTGATTGGCGAGCAGATCGACAAGCAGGAATACGAGATGGAGAACGCCAAGCTCGCGGCCGAGAAGCTGAAGATCGCCAAGGCCGATCCGGTTCTGCTCGGCATCACCAAGGCGAGCCTGCAGACCAAGTCGTTCATCTCGGCGGCCTCCTTCCAGGAGACCACGCGCGTGCTGACGGAGGCTGCCGTTTCCGGCCGCGTCGACACGCTGCAGGGTCTCAAGGAAAACGTCATCGTCGGCCGGTTGATCCCGGCCGGTACCGGCGGAGTCGTGAACCGTATGAAGGCGATCGCCGCGCAGCGCGACCGGGCCATCCTGGCCGCCGGCGCGGATGGCGAGGACCGGCCTGTGCCAACCCTCGAAGAGGAACGCGCGGCCGACTGATCGCCAGCCGATCGCACAAATCAAAGGCCGTCCCTGGAAGGGGACGGCCTTTTTGTTGGCCAACTGGAACTAGGCCGCTTGTCGGCCCTTCCAGTCCTCTTGAGTCAGCAGCCAGACCATTTGCGGCCCCTTGCCGCCGACATGATGGCCGATCATCAGGTCGATCAGCCGGGCGCCCTGCCGCTCCTTGATGCGGCGGGAAGGGTGGTTGTCCTGCGCATTGGTCAGCCACAGATGTGGCCAGCCGAGGTCGCAAAAGGCGTATTCCGTCACGCGTTCAGCGGCTTCGGTCATCAGGCCTTTGCCGTGGAATTGCGGATCAAGCCAGAAGCCCCGTTGGCTGCGGCTGACGCCGTCGTCGGGCCATAGATCGATGGTCCCGATCAGGTCGGCCGGCCCCGACTTCGGGATGATCGCCCAATGGAACTTCTCCCGCCGGGCCATTTCCTCGAGGCAGGAGGTGACGTAGGTCGCGGCGCCGTCAGGCGGATAGGGCCAGGGGATCTTGGCATCCAGCCAGCGCACGACCTCCCACTGCGGGAAACGGCGCTGGATGACCGGCGCATCCTTGCTGCGCACGGGGCGCAGGACGAGGCGCGGCGTCTCGAGCGTGGGCGTCGGTGGCAATAGTCCGGGCGGTGGCATGGTCGGTCTCGCTTCCGTTGGCCGGAGGGCGGGACCTGTTGCGCTTGACCCCGACCGTTTCGGCGGGGTCGGGGTTCAAGCTGGCGTCTAGATCAGACGAACGCACATGACTCCCTCGCCCCAAAGGTACCTTTGGCGGCCGAGGTCATACGCGGGTCTTGGCGCAACATTGTCTCGGACATAGCGCACATGGCGCGCAAAGTAAAATTTGTGGCTGGGATGTGGCAGACCACAAGATGTGGTTATTCGATTCTTGCGCGGCTGCCAGACCCCGAGTCAGGAACGAGTCGTTCGGGACGGGCGGAGAATAGCCAAGGATATCAATGAGAAGCGTGCTTGACGCCCCGCCGTGGCAATCCTATAAGCGCGCCACCTCGCCGGGGGGCTGGTAAGTAGGTTTAACCGCCTAGACACAGCCTGACGTCGAGGACCGCTACAAGTCAGGCCTTTCGGCCGCAAAGCTTTTCTTTCGCGCGGGGCTGCGCTCTAGCCGCTATGCCCGCGTATTTGCTTTGCGCCACGGTGCTGATGTGGGTGGACCCGAGACGGCGTTAAGGAAACCGAAATTCTATGCCGACTATCAACCAGTTGATCCGCAAGCCGCGCCACGGCCTCACGTCGCACAACAAGGTGCCGGCGCTCCAGGCCTGCCCGCAGAAGCGTGGCGTGTGCACGCGCGTCTACACGACGACCCCGAAGAAGCCGAACTCGGCGCTCCGCAAGGTCGCCAAGGTCCGCCTCACCAACGGCTACGAGGTGGTGAGCTACATTCCTGGTGAAGGCCACAACCTGCAGGAACATTCGGTCGTCATGATCCGCGGCGGCCGCGTGAAGGATCTTCCCGGTGTGCGCTACCACATCATTCGCGGCACCCTCGATACCCAGGGTGTCAAGGACCGTCGCCAGCGCCGTTCGAAGTACGGCGCGAAGCGTCCGAAGTAAGGCGGGGAGGAACACATGTCTCGCCGTCGCGCTGCCGAAAAACGTGAAGTCCTGCCGGACGCCAAGTATCACGACATCGTTCTCTCGAAGTTCATGAACACGCTCATGGAGCGTGGCAAGAAGTCGGTCGCCGAGCGGGTCGTCTACGGCGCCCTCGACGAAGTCCAGAGCAAGCTCAAACAGGATCCGGTCCCGGCCTTCCACGAAGCGCTCGAGAACGTGAAGCCGGCCGTCGAAGTCCGCTCGCGCCGCGTCGGCGGCGCCACTTATCAGGTGCCGGTCGAGGTTCGCCCCGAGCGCCGCCAGGCGCTGGCCATCCGCTGGACCATCCAGGCCGCCCGCGATCGCTCGGGCCACAGCATGACCGAGAAACTCTCGGCCGAGCTGCTCGATGCCTTCAACCGCCGCGGCAACGCGGTCAAGAAACGCGAAGACACGCACAAGATGGCCGACGCCAACAAGGCGTTCGCACATTATCGCTGGTAAGCGCGTCTCAAGTCCCCTCTCAGAAAGCCCAGTTCATGGCTCGCACCACTCCCATCACCCACTACCGCAACATCGGTATCATGGCGCATATCGACGCCGGCAAGACGACGACGACCGAGCGCATCC
>JAUXRT010000214.1 GCA_030681635.1 Reyranella sp. | reverse complement strand
CGATGCGGTCGGTCGGCAGCGCGGCGCCGGTCTGGTTCCAAGTCCCGTCACGATTGGCGGCAATCACCACGAACCGGTAGCGGCCGGGAGGCACGTGAGAGAAATAGGCCGCGCGCCGGTGGCCGACGTCCACCCAGTCGGCGTCCAGCCCCTCGAGGCGGTACCGGAACCGGGTCAACTCGGGGCGCTGAAACGTCAGGGCCGCGTATTCGATCTCGAACGAGGTTTGATTGGGGGTGACTCGCAACGAGCCGGCCAGCGCCGCCGCTTGCTGATCAACGCGGACGGTGGTGATGACCACCGGCGGCGGCACGGTGTTGACCTGCAGGTGGTCGGCGTCGATCACGGCGACCCCCTTCTGCGTGGGAAACCACAAGCGGCCATCGCGTGCGCGTACGCCGGCGGGCTGGCCGCCGCCGTTGCACTCGGCCGTGATCATGCCGTCGCGCCGGCCGTAGGGCACGGAGGTGACGCTGCGCGCCCCGCCGCGGGCCACCGCGGTCAGTTCCTGGCGCGCGACCCGGTAGATGCCGGCATTGCTCGACATCCAAAGGTTACCGCGCGTGTCTTCCAGAATGTGAAAGACGCCGTTGTCGAACAGGCCGTCGCGCGTGCTGAAGCGATGGAAGACGCCGTGGTCGTAGCGGAACAAGCCGTTGTCGTAGGTGCCAAACCACAGCACGCCGTCGCCGTCTTCGTAGATCGCGCGCACGTTGGTCCCGGTCATGCCGGCGGCCGCGCCGTAGTTGGTGAACGCGCCGTCGCGGTAGTGGCTCACCCCCTGGTCGGTGCCAATCCAGAGACTGCCGTCGCGGCTGGCGACAATGGTGAGGACGTCGTTGCCCGTGTAGCCATCGGCCGCCGAGAGGCGACGAAACTTGCCGTCGCGAAACCACGTCAGCCCGCTGTTGCCGCCCAGCCAGATGGTGCCGGACGCATCCTGCGCGATGACGCGCACGACGTCGCCGGCCGGGTCGTGATCGCCAAAGACCTGGATGGCACCGCTTCGATCGATGCGCCGCACCCCGCCCCATCCCCACAGGCCCAGCCATAACGCCTCGTCGCGATCGCGAAAGATCGCCATCACGTTCTTGTCGGCCACGCCGTACTTCCCGCCGACCGATTGAAATCCGCCGTTGGCATGGC
>JAUXRT010000500.1 GCA_030681635.1 Reyranella sp. | reverse complement strand
CCTTGCCCTGGTAGTTCAGCAGCAGATAGGGATGCGCCGACGGCACGGTCGGGTGCGCGAAGGCGCCCGGCGACTAGCCCGGCCGCGCCGGCGCATCGATCCACGCATTGTCGAAGAACTTCTTGCCGACCGACGCCAGCTCCGGCGAAAACGCGCCATAGGCGTCGAGCACGATCCTGGTCGCCTCGGGCCACGGGATCACCCGGTCGTCATGCTCGGGCAGCGGCGCGTTGCGGTCCCAGTAGGGCATCGTCTCGACGCCGAACCACTTGGCCTTGAGCTTGTAATAGCGGTGCGCGAGGCGCGGATAGGCCGCCTTCACCGACGAGGCGAGCGCATCCACCACCTCGTCCTCGACGCAGTTGCCGAGGTTCATGGCGGACTGCGGCCGCTTGTACTTGCGCCAGCGGTCCTCGATCTCCTTGTCCTTGGCCAGCGTATTGGTGAGCAGCGAGAACACCGCGATATTGTCGCCCTGGACCTTGCCGAAGGATTTCGCCGCGTCCTTGCGCACGCTCGCATCCTTGGCTGAGAGCTTGTCGAGGATCTGCGGCTCGGTCAGCACCTCGTTGCGGAACGGATAGCGCAGCCGCGCGATGGTCTCGTCGAACAGGCGCGACCAGGCGGCGCGGCCCACCACGTATTTCTCGTGCAGTGCCTTCTCGAGCTCGTCGGACAGCGTGTGCGGCCGGAAGGCCCTGAGGTCGCGCAGCCATGGCGCGTACTTGGCCAGTTCCGGCACCTTCATCTTGGCGGCGAGGTCGGCATCTTCCAGGCGCTTCACCTCCAGTCCGAAGAACAGCAGCTTCGAGCCGATGTCGGTAAGGCTTTCGGAGACGTTCTGCGAGAACCGGCCGCGCTCGGGGTCGGCCATGTCGCTGGCATAGTAAAGAGAGGCGTAGGAGCCGATGCGGCCCATCAGGTCCGACATCGCCTCGTAGCGGGCGATCGCCGCCGCCAGCGCCTTGCCGTCGAGGCCGGCGATCTTACCTTCATAGTCCTTGGCAAGCGCCGCCGCCTCGGCCGCGGCGCGCTTCAGGTCGGCATCGAGATCGGGCCCGGTCGGGCTGGAATAAAGGTCGGCGAGATTCCAGGTCGGCAGATCGCCCAGCATTGCACTCATACGCACAACTCCTTGCTACTGCCCATATGGGGCGTCACCCGCGAACATCAAAGAGCCCGCTTGAGCGCCTCGACCCGCCCGGAGAGCGGCCCCGGCTCGAGGAAGACGATCTCGAAACCGTGCCTACGATAGGTTTCTTCGTGGATCCGTTCAAAGCGTAAGGCGTCTTCCAGGCCGATGCGCCGCGCCTCGGTCGGCACGATGAACCCGAGGTTCCGAACGAGGAAGACGCGCCGCTCGAAGACCGCCTCGCGTTCCAGGCGCGCCAGCTCGTCGGCCAACGCGGCACTGACGGGAACTCCCAGGAAGGCCGCCAGCGCGGCCGTGCAGACCGCGGAACGGTCGTGGAACTGGAGGTCGACCGCTTCCTTGGCCGCGCGCTGCTGCCGAAGACGCTGCAGCGCCACCACATCGTCGATGAAGGACGGATCGGTCCAGGGCTCGGCAACGCCCTCGGCCTGGGCGAGCGCGATGACATCGGTCGCGGCTTCCTCGACGACGCTGAAACCGTCGCGTTCCAGTTGGCGGAGGAGGACGGTCTTTCCTGCGCCGGGGGTGCCGGTGAGGATGAACCGTCTCACAGTCGATTATAACTCTTGAACCAGTCGACGAAGAGCGGGATGCCCTGCTCCACCGTCACCTTGGGCGTCCAGCCGAAGTCGCGCGTGGTGTCGGCGATGTCGGCCGCGGTCTCCTGCATGTCGCCGGGTTCGCCCGGCCGCAGTTCGACCTTGGCCTCGCGGCCCAGCGCCTTCTCGAACAGCGAGATGACATGGACGATGTCCTCGCTCCGCGCCGCGCCGAGATTGTAGACCCGGTGGCTCGCCTCGGCCGAAGGCTTGTCGAGCACGGCCAGTGTGCCGGCCACGATATCGTCGATGTAGCTGTAGTCGCGTTTGATGAAACCCAGGTGATAGAGCTGGATCGTGCTGCCTTCGTGGATCGCCTTGGCGAAGATGTACGGCGACATGTCGGGACGACCCCATGGCCCGTAGACCGTGAAGAAGCGCAGGCCGGTCGCCTTCATGCCGTAGAGATGGGTGTAGGTCTCGGTCATCAGCTCGTCGGCGCGCTTGGTGGCAGCGTAGAGCGACACTGGCTTGTCGACCCGGTCGTCGATGGCGAACGGCAGCTTGCGATTGCCGCCATAGACCGACGAGGACGAGGCATAGACGAAGTGCTTCAGCCCGCCCTCTTTTCGTGTGATGAGGCCGCGTGCCAGCTCGAGCATCACGAGATGGCCCATCACGTTGGTCTGCACGTAGATATAGGGATCGACCATCGAATGGCGGACGCCGGGCTGGGCTGCCAGGTGCACGATCCGGTCGAGGTCGCCGTGCCGGCCGGCCAGCGCCTGCATCGCATCGCGGTCGGCGATATCGCCTTCCAGAAAGGTGAAGCCCTTGTCCTCGCGCAGCGCCTTCAGGCGGGCGAACTTCAGGATCGGGTCGTAGTAGTCGCTGAAATTGTCGACGCCGATCACCGCCTCGCCCCGGGCCAACAAGGCCCGCGCGACGTGCGATCCGACGAAGCCGGCGACTCCGGTGACGAGAACAGACATGCGGCGGGTGATTACAACATTTCATTCCCGGGCGACACCGTGAAACGGCGCGCATGATCGGCGAGCCGCGGCACCCTTAAAACGTTATTTTTGCACGGGGCCCGCGTTCCCGATTGTAAGGCGCAAGATTCTGTCGCTATCGTCCCCATATAACAAGTCAAGGAGGTTGCCCATGACCCTCGCGGTGACCCTGGACGACAAGTATGTGCTCGAAACGGGCCGGGTGTATCTCACCGGCACGCAGGCCCTGGTCCGACTGCCCATGATGCAGCGCCAGCGGGACCTTGCCGCCGGCCTCAACACCGCCTGCTACATCTCCGGCTATCGCGGCTCGCCGCTCGGCGGCTTCGACCAGGCGCTGTGGCAGGCCAAGCGCTTCATCAAGAAGAACCACATCGAATTCCAGCCCGGCACCAACGAGGACCTGGCGGCTACGGCGCTGTGGGGCACGCAGCAGATCCATCTCTATCCCGGCGCGCGCTACGATGGCGTGTTCGGCATGTGGTACGGCAAGGGCCCGGGCGTCGACCGCTCCGGCGACGCTTTCAAGCACGCCAACTACGCCGGCACGTCCAAGCACGGCGGCATCGTGGCCCTGGCTGGCGACGACCACATGGCCAAGTCCTCGACGGTCGCCCACCAGAGCGAGCCCGCCTTCATCTCCGCCGGCATGCCGGTGATCCACGCCGCGTCGGTCCAGGAATATCTCGACTGGGGCCTGCATGCCTTCGAGATGTCGCGCTACTCCGGCCTCTGGGTCGGCTTCAAGGTGCTGAGCGAGACCGTCGATTCCTCGGCCTCGGTCTATGTCGATCCGCACCGCCTCGAAATCCACACCCCGTCCGACCACCATCTGCCGCCCGACGGCGTGCACATCCGCTGGCCCGACGACTGGCTCGGCCAGGAAAAGCGCGTCTATTCGGTGAAGATTCCGGCCGCGCTGGCCTACTGGCGCGCCAACAAGCTCGACCGCGTGATGCTGGGCCGTCCCGACGCCCGCTTCGGCATCGTCACCGTCGGCAAGTCCTACCTCGACGTCCGCCAGGCGCTGGACGAACTCGGCATCGACGACGCCGAAGCCGAACGGCTGGGGCTTGCGATCTATAAAGTCGGCATGGTCTGGCCGCTCGAGACCGAGGGAGCGACCGCCTTCTGCGCGGGCAAGCGCGAGATCCTGGTGATCGAGGAGAAGCGGCCGCTAATCGAGCAGCAGCTCAAGGACGCGCTGTTCAACATGGAAGCGGGCCGCCGCCCGGTCGTCGTCGGCAAGCACGACGAGCGTGGCCAGCCCCTGTTCAAGAGCGACGGCGAGCTGACGCCCTTCGAGATCGCCTCGGCGATCGTCGCACGCTTCGGCCTCGACTCCTTCGGTGAGCGCACCAAGCAGCGCTTCGAGATGCTGAAGCGCCGCAGCGGTCGTCAGGTCCGGAACGAGTCCGGCATGGCCCGCGTGCCCTATTTTTGTTCCGGCTGCCCGCACAACAGCTCGACCAAGGTGCCCGACGGTTCGATGGCGCTGGCCGGTATCGGCTGCCACACGCTGGCCATCGGCATGGAGCGCAATACCAAGACTTTTACCCACATGGGCGCCGAGGGCGGCACCTGGGTCGGCGCCTCGCACTTCACCGACGTGCCGCACGTCTTCCAGAACCTGGGCGACG
>JAUXRT010000499.1 GCA_030681635.1 Reyranella sp. | reverse complement strand
TCGCGGTCGGCGACCGGGATTTGATAGTAGTCGGGATGGATTTCGGAGAAGGCCAGGAAGCCATGGCGGTTGCCGCCATACTCCACGAACGCCGCCTGCAGCGACGGTTCGATGCGAATGACCTTCGCGAGGTAGATGTTGCCCTTGAGGGGCTTGCGGGTCGAGGTTTCGAAATCGAATTCTTCAAGTCTTGTTCCATCGACGACGACCACCCGGGTTTCTTCGGGATGGCTCGCATCAATGAGCATACGCCTGGCCATAGGCTCGCTCCCGAGGCGTTCGGTCCCAGCCGGCGCGAGCGACCAGCGGCCAAGCCGCCTCTCTGGCGCGAGGGGGACGGAGCGCCATCGACCCGTCGAACGGCCAAACCCAGGCCAAGACGGGGAAGCATCGCGCCGCCGGACCACAACTGGGTCCTGCCAACCTCGGTGTTCCTGATAGTCACCGCCTGTCTAACAATCCTTTGGCGAACCCGCCGCGTCCGTTCTTGCACTGCAAAAAGGGGCGCCAGCGCTGGCCCGGCTGGGGATTGCCGTCGGAGCGCTGTCCCACAGGGGGCGCTTCGAACGACGGCGACTGCTCGCGAGACGCAACATACGGGGTTCACCCGGGTGCGACAATCAAAAGATTGAGAGGGATGAATAATGTTCTTTAACTTATTGATAAGACTTGAAATTTTTCACAAACTTCTGTATTCAGATTAAGATATCGCAAAAATAATAAACTCCCTCTGACATTAAAGTGGCGTTTGCCATGTCTACCCTCCATCGCCGCCATCTGCTTGCCGCGTTGTCCGGTCTGACCGCCCTCGGGTTGGGCGGCGTCGACGCCTGGGCCAAGAAGCCGGCCCCCAAATCGGTCAAGAAGCCCACGCCGCTGCCGCGGCCCAAGCTGATCTTCCTCGATCCCGGCCACGGCGGTAAGGACCCCGGGGCGCAGGGCGTGCGCGGCACGCAGGAGAAGGCCGTCGTCATGGCCATCGCCCGCGAACTGCAGCGCGAATTGCTGGCGGGCAACCGCTATCGCGTTCTGCTGACGCGCAGCACCGACAACTACGTGGCGCTCCGCGAGCGGGTGGCGCGGGCCCAGGAAGCCAGGGCCGACCTGTTCCTCTCGCTGCACGCCGATGCCTGCGACAATTCCGATGTCCGCGGCGCTTCGGTCTATACGCTGTCGGAACAGGCGAGCGACCGCGAGGCGGCCGCCCTGGCGGCCCGCGAGAACCGCGCCGATGCCGTCATCGCGGGCATGAAGCTCGCGGACAAGGACGACAATGTCGCGCGGACCCTTGTCGCCATGAGCCAGCGCGGGACGGTGAACGATTCGCGCCGGCTCGCCGACACCATCGTGCAGACCTTCGGCCGCAACGGCATCCGCCTGCTGCCGCGAACCCACCGGCAGGCGGGCTTCGCCGTCCTGACCTCGCCCGACATCCCGGCGGCCCTGGTCGAGCTGGGCTACCTTTCCAATCGCCAGGACGAGAAGCTCCTGACGGTCCGGCAGCACCAGATCGCCCTGGCGCGGGCGCTCCGGGGCTCGGTTGATGCCCATTTTGCGGCAGGCGGCGCCATAAGAAAGGCATAAGTCGCGGCCATTCTCGCCGTTGCTGCCTTGAAAGGCGCCGCGTAGAAGATGACCGTGCTCAATCTGTTCAAAGTCTTGCTGGCCTTCGCCACAGCCGCCCTGATCGTGGGGACGGGCACCGTGGCGGGCCTGTTCTGGCATTTCAGCCATGGGCTGCCCGACCATAAGCAGCTGGCCGACTACCAGCCGGCGACCGTTTCGCGCCTCTATGCCGCCGACGGCCGGCTGCTGGCGGAGTATGCCCGCGAGAAGCGGGTGTTCGTGCCGGTCGCGGCCATGCCCAAGCGCGTGGTCGAGGCCTTCGTCGCGGCCGAGGACCAGCGCTTCTTCACCCACCCCGGCATCGACTTCATCGGCGTCGTGCGCGCCATGGTCTCCAACATCACCAATCCCGGCAAGCGGCCGGAGGGCGCCTCGGGTCTGACCCAGCAGGTCGCCAAGAACTTCCTGCTGACCAACCAGGCGACGCTGGCGCGCAAGATCCGCGAGGCGATCCTGGCCTTCCGCATCGAGGAGACCTACTCCAAGGAGCGCATCCTCGAGCTCTATCTCAACGAGATCTACCTCGGCTCGGGCAACTACGGCGTGGCCCAGGCGGCGATCAACTACTTCGACAAGTCTCTCGATGAGCTGACGCTGTCCGAGATCGCCTATCTCGCGGCGCTGCCCAAGGCGCCCAACCGCTACCATATCGTGCGCAACGAAAAGGAAGCGTACGCGCGCCGCGACTACGTGCTGAACCGCATGCAGGAAGACGGCTACATCACGCCGGCCGAGGCCCAGGCCGCGCGCGCGGAGAAGCTGCAGCTGCGCCGCCGCGGCGCCACCGAGACGACGACGGCCGACTTCTTCGCCGAGGAAGTTCGGCGCAACCTGATGGCGGCCTACGGCGAGAAGGGGCTCTACGAGGGCGGTCTCACCGTCAGCACGACGCTCGATCCGGCCTACCAATTGGCCGCCGACACGGCTTTGCGCGACGGGCTGATCGCCTACGACCGCCGCCACGGCTGGCGCGGCCCCTATGCCAAGATTCCCGACATGAGCGTGTGGGAGGAGGAGTTCGCCCGCATCGCCCAGCGCCGTCCGCTGTTCGGGCCGGCCGCATGGCATCTCGCGGTCGTCAACAAGGTCGACGCCCAGTCGGTCCAGATCGTCGGACTGCCGGGCGGCGAGGGCAACGGCGAGGGCACGATCCCCTTCGCCGAGATGACCTGGGCGCGGCCGACCCTGGCCGAGCAGCGGGTCGGCAATCCGCCGCGGGCGCCGCGCGACGTGGTGAGCGTGGGCGACATCGTCGTCGTCGAGAAGGTCGAGAAGCCCACCGGCGCAGCGGCCAACGCCAAACCCTACCCGCCAAAGACTTACGCGCTGCGCCAGGTGCCCAACGTCGAGGGCGGCGTGGTGATCATGGACACCCAGACCGGCCGCGTGCTCGCCATGTCGGGCGGCTGGGCCTATGGCCGCAGCCAGTTCAACCGCGCCGTCCAGGCCGCGCGCCAGCCGGGTTCGGCCTTCAAGCCGTTCGTCTATCTGGCGGCAATGGACGCGGGCTTCAGCCCGGCCAGCGTCGTGCTCGATGCGCCGTTCAGCTACGACCCCGGCCACGGCCAGCCGATCTGGACGCCGAAGAATTACGGCGGCGACTTCCTCGGGCCGACCACCGTGCGCCGCGGCCTGGAGATGTCGCGCAACCTGATGACGGTGCGCATGGCCCAGCAGATCGGCATGAAGCGGGTTGTCGACGTCGCCAAGGAGTTTGGCGTCACCGACAATATGGGCGCCTACCTGCCGATGGCGCTGGGCGCCGGCGAGACGACCCTGCTGCGCATGACCATGGCCTACGCGATGCTGGCCAACGGCGCGCTGGAGATCACGCCGAGCCTCGTCGACCGAGTGCAGGACCGCAACGGCAAGACCGTCTATCGCCACGAACCGCGCGCCTGCAAGGGCTGCGGCGAGGCGGCCGTCAAGGCCAAGCCGGTGCCGCCCGAGCTGATCGACTCGCGCAAGCCCTTCCATGACCCGGCGGGTGTCTACCAGGTCGTGAGCATGATGCAGGGCGTCACCACGCGTGGCACCGCCGGCCGGCTCGCGAGCCTCGGCCGGCCGATCGCCGGCAAGACCGGCACGACCAACGATGCGCGCGACAACTGGTTTCTGGGCTCGACGCCCGACATCACCATCGGCGTCTACATCGGCTTCGACGAGCCGCGAAACCTGGGCGCCCAGGAAACCGGTGGCGGCAACGCCGCGCCCATCTTCGAGCAGATCGCCAAGGAGATCTTCAAGGGCAAGCCGCCGACGCCGTTCCGCATTCCGCCGGGCCTGCGCATGGTGCGCTTCACCTACGAGGGCGGCACGATCGACGAGGTCTTCAAGCCCGGCACCGAGCCCGGCTCCGACGGCTTCATGGTGACTCCGCTTGACGGCTCCGCCCCATATTCCGGTATAGACCCCGGCGGCCCGCTTCAGGCGGGCGGCGCCCGGCGCCCTGGCCTCTCGGGGACCGGCGAGACGTATTGATCTTTTGGACCGCGAGCCTCTGGCTCGCTCATGATCATGAGCGAGCACGGGCGGAGTAACCTCCGCCCTGTGAGGCTCGCGGTCCATATGAGGAGTCGTGATGCGCGCAGAAGCCCAGGCGATGGTGAAGGAAATCGAGGAGTCGCTCGAGCTCCTGAGGAGGCGTCTTTGACTACGACCGGGCGGTCGTACGTCTAGACGAGCTGAACGCGCGCGCCGAGGATCCGGCGCTGTGGAACGATCCCAAGCAGGCCCAGGCCGTCATGAAGGAGCGCACGCGGCTCGAGGCCGCGATCGCCACCATCAAGCGCCTGCGCGCCGCCATCGACGACAATGTCGGGCTGATCGAGATGGCCGAGTCCGAGAAGGACGAGGCCATGATCGGCGATGCCGAGCGGGCGCT
>JAUXRT010000207.1 GCA_030681635.1 Reyranella sp. | reverse complement strand
CCGGGAACGGCTTGATTTCGAGCCGCAGGCCTGTATAACCCCCGCTCTTCGGGGCCTAAATCGGCCTCGATCTCCTTGCCGGTCCAAGCATTCTGCGAAGGGCCGGCTAGATCCGGGCGGTTGCCGGTCGACCTCATGCTCATTTCGGTGAGAGGGACGCGACGAACGCCGGGTCACCAAACAGCCATAAGGAGCCGAAACTACATGGCACTTTACGAAACCGTCTTCATTGCGCGTCAGGATGTTGCCCAGACGCAGGTGGAGACTCTCACCACCCAGTTCGCCGAGATCGTGGCCGGCCTGGGCGGCACCGTCTCCAAGAAGGAGTACTGGGGCCTCCGTTCGCTGACCTACCGGATCAAGAAGAACCGCAAGGGTCACTATACCCTGCTCAACATCGATGCCCCCTCCGCCGCCGTGAAGGAGATGGAGCGCACGATGTCGATCAACGAAGACATCATCCGCTTCCTGACCGTCCGCGTCGATGCGCTCGAGGAGGCTCCTTCAGCCATCATGGTGCGCAGCGCCGAGAAGTCCGATCGTCCGGGTGGCGATCGCGGCGATCGCTGGGGCGATCGTCCGCCCCGCCGCGAACGTCCTCGCTTCGGCGATGAAGGCGGTGCGCCGCCCGTTGCCGCCGCCATCACGGGAGACGAAGAATGAGCGCCCAACGCCGCCCCTTCACGCGCCGCCGCAAGAGCTGCCCGTTCTCCGGCGCCAACGCACCGGTCATCGACTACAAGGACGTGCGCCTTCTGCAGCGCTTCGTCTCCGAGCGCGGCAAGATCGTTCCCAGCCGCATCTCGGCGGTGTCGTCCAAGAAGCAGCGCGAACTCGCCCAGGCGATCAAGCGCGCGCGTTTCCTGGCGCTCCTGCCCTACCTCATCGCCTAGCCAGGGGATCGTATCATGCCGATGAACGTCATCCTGCTGGAGCGTGTGCCCAAGCTCGGTCAGATGGGCGATGTTGTGAAGGTGAAGCCCGGCTTCGCCCGCAACTTCCTGCTGCCGCAGAAGAAAGCGCTCCGCGCCACCAAGGACAACATCACCTACTTCGAATCGCAGCGTAAGACTCTCGAGGCCCAGAACCTTGAGCGTCGCGGGGAAGCCGAAGCCGTCGGTAACAAGATGAGCGACCTCAAGGTCATCCTCATCCGCCAGGCGTCGGAAGCCCTGCAGCTCTACGGTTCGGTGACTTCGCGCGATATCGCCGACGGCGCCGTCGCCGCTGGCGTCAAGATCGAGCGCAGCCAGGTCGAACTCGACAAGCCGATCAAGAGCCTGGGTGCCCACAAGATCAAGATCCACCTCCATCCCGAGGTCACGATCGAGATCACCGCCGTGGTGGCGCGTTCCGTTGACGAGGCCGAGTTCCTCGCCAAGGGCGGCACCCTGGTGGCCGAGCACGAGCGCGCCGCGCTCGAAGCCGCCGACGCCGCCAAGCGTGCCGCCGACCAGGCAGCTGCGCTGTTCGAGGCCAAGTCTGCCGAGGGCGAGAGCGCCGAAGGCGAAGCCGCCGAGGCCGCGACCGCCACCGAGGAAGTGCCGGCCGAAGAGAAGTAGGACGCGTGCCGCTCGGCACCGCATCTTCGATCAAACGCATGTCATCGCTCCGCGGTGGCATGCGTTTTCTTTTGGGTAAATCATGATCTGGCGCCTGGGCGCACTGGCGGTGGCCGGGGTCGTAGCGCTGCCGCTGCTTGGCGTCGCGTCGAGCCTGCTCTCGTGGCAGGGCGAGCTGTGGCGGCACATCGCAGAAACACAGCTTTCCGACATCATCGGCAACACCGTTATCCTGTTGCTGGGCGTCGGCCTCGGCACGACCGTCATTGGCACCGGCACAGCCTGGCTCGTCACCATGTGCCGCTTTCCCGGCAGCCGGACGCTGCAGTGGGCGCTGCTGCTGCCGCTCGTCATGCCGACCTATATCATCGGCTACGCCTATGCCGACCTCCTGACCTTCGCGGGGCCATTGCAGGGTGCGCTGCGCGGAGCGACCGGCTGGGGCCTCGGCGACTACTGGTTTCCGGATCTCGGCTCCGCTTCAGGTGTCGCCTTCCTCTTCACACTCGTCCTCTATCCCTACGTCTATCTTGCAGCTCGGGCCGCGTTCCTTTCGCAGTCGCAGTCGCTCCTGGAGGCCAGCCGCATTCTGGGCCACGGTCCGTGGCGGACCTTCTTCCGCGTCGGCCTGCCGCTCGCGCGCCCGGCAATCGCGGCCGGCCTGGCTCTCGCCCTGCTCGAGACCTTGGCCGATTTCGGCACGGTCCAGTACTACGGTGTCCACACTTTCACGACGGCGATCTACCGAACCTGGTACGGCATGGGCAATCGCGAAGGCGCCGCGCAGATCTCTCTCGTGCTGATCGTGATAGCCATCGCCCTGATCACGCTGGAGCGGCGGTCGCGCGGTCGCGCACGCTTCGCCGTTGCCTCCAACCTGCGCTACCTGGCTGAGCCGGTGTCGCTTGCGCCCGGTGCCGCACTGGCCGCTCTCGCAGCCTGCGCGTTGCCGATACTGCTGGGCTTCGTGCTGCCGACCCTGCACCTCGCCCAGCTCGCGGTCACTTCGGGCGCCCTGGTGGCGGACCATCGCTTTATCGGCGACACCATCAACAGTCTGGTCCTGGCCACCCTGGCCGCCGTCATAATCGTGGGCCTCGCGCTGTTCCTGAGCTATGCCGGCCGCCTCGTCCGTCGCCGCGCGCTCAACCGTGCCATCGAGTTCGCCTCACTGGGCTACGCCATCCCCGGCGCGGTCATCGCCGTTGGCATTTTGCTGCCCCTGGCCTGGGTCGACCACGGCATCAACCGCCTGACGCAGTATCTGTTCGGGCTGCCGAGCGGACTGCTGCTGAGCGGCACCGCCTTCGCGCTGATCCTCGCCTATACGGTGCGCTTCCTTGCTGTTGGCATGGCCAACGTGGCACCGGGACTTGCAGCCATTGATCCCGCGATGGATGCAAGTGCGCGCGTGCTGGGCGCCAAGCCGCGTCAGGTGCTGCGCTACATCCATTTGCCGATGCTGCGCGCGCCGGTCCTGACGGCCGGCATCATTGCTTTCGTCGAGGTGCTGAAGGAACTGCCGGCAACGCTGCTCATCAGGCCATTCAATTTCGACACGCTGGCCATCGGCGTCTACCGCTTCGCATCCGACGAACGCCTGGCTCAGGCGGCCGTCGGATCGATTCTCATTGTCGCCGTCTCGCTCGTGCCCGTGATCCTGCTCAGCCGCACCGTGGCGGCCGTCGAGCGGCCTACTTCCAGCCCGCCCGGTCCATGATCTTCAGCGCCTCGGCGTTGTTCTGCGCGAACACACGAGCGTTGAGCTGATCTTCCTTGAAGGTGCCGAGCGACTTCAGTTCGGCTGACAGTTCGACCCCGGCAACCACCGGATACTCGGAGTTGCCCTCGGCGAAGTACTTCTGCGCCGGCACCGAGACCAGGTATTCGAGGAACTTCACGGCCGCTTCCTTGTTCGGCGCGTACTTGGCGATACCACCGGCGCTCAGGTTCACGTGCGTGCCGCGGTTGGCCTGGTTCGGGAAAATCACCCCCACCTTGGAAGCGACCTCACGATCCTCCGGCTTCTTGGAGCGCATCAGATTCACGTAGTAATAGGTGTTGGACACCGCGAGTTCGGCTTCGCCCGCGGCAACGCCCTTGATCTGGTCGGTGTCGCCGCCGCGCGGCGGACGGGCGAGATTGGCCGCGATGCCCTTGGCCCACGCCTCCGTCTTCTCCGGTCCGAGTGCCGCCAGGATCGAGCCGACGAGGGACTGGTTGTAGATATGCCCCGAGGATCGGATCAGGATTTTTCCCTTCCACTTCGGGTCGGCGAGGTCCTCGTAGTTCTTCGGCGCGTTGGCTGCCGTCACCTTTTCCTTGTTGTACAGGATGACGCGCGCGCGCTTGGAGAAGCCGAACCAGGTGTTGTCCGGGTCGCGCAGATGCGCCGGGATCGCCTTGGCCAGGACCGGCGAATTCACCGCCTGCAGCAGACCCATCTCGCGGGCCCGCTCGATGCGGCCGGCATCGACGGTGATGAGGACGTCGCACGGGCTCTTGTCACCTTCCGTGCGCAGGCGCTGAACCAGCGGATCGGGCTCGGCATCGATGCGATTGATCTTGATGCCGGTCAGATCGGCGAAATTGCCGTACAACGCCTCGTCGGTGTTGTAGTGCCGCGCCGAATAGAGATTGAGGCTACCGTTCTGGGCCTGTGAATGCCGCGAGACCAGCAGACCAACGCCGGCAGATAGACCGGCTGACATAAGGACGCGTCGCTTCACCGTAACCTCCCAAATGCGAGTGCGTATCAGTAGCCCTGCACAGCTACCACTGGCTTAGAGAGACTGCAAATCATTTGCACCTATTTTAGAGCTCTCCCATGCATTTCTTCTCTGTCCGTACTCTGCCTTGAAATCGTCGCTTGGCTTAACATCTCAAATTAAGAGCTGTGGGAGGACGCTTCCGCCCACGTAACAGATCGTTGCCT
>JAUXRT010000204.1 GCA_030681635.1 Reyranella sp. | reverse complement strand
AACATCGGCTCGATGATGTCGATCTTCGGGGCGGCCTTTGCGACCGCCTATGCCGCCAGCAAGGGCGGCATGGTGCAGATGACCAAGGCGATGGCCACCGCCTGGGCCAAGGACAATATCCAGGTGAACTCGATCCTGCCGGGCTGGATCGACACCGCCCTCACCCGCCGCGCGCGCGAGCAGGTGGAAGGCCTCCACGAATCGGTGCTCAAGCGCACGCCGGCGGCGCGCTGGGGCGTGCCCGACGATTTCGCCGGCATCGCGGTGTTCCTGGCTGCCCCGGCCTCGGATTTCGTCACCGGGGCCGCCATCACAGTCGACGGCGGCTATTCGGTTCAGGCCTGAGCCGACGCCCCCAGGAACATCCTAGGGCGATTCGACCTTGCAGGTTGCGCGATCGACGAAGAGGCTGGTCTTCGGCCCAGAGACGGTGAGCCCGACGCGCACGCCGCCACCGACAGCCGGAACGAGGACGCGCGTCTCCTCGACCGGCTTGCCGGCGTTGGAGAACTGGCAATGCAGCAGCGGCGCGATGGTCCTGTTGCTGTTGTTGTTCAGGTAGAGCACCACCTGCCAGCGCTGCTCGGGAACGGCGCGCAAGCTCGCATTCTCGATATTGACGAGCGGCACCGTCGGCCCCGCCGTGATCGGCACGGCGCCGAGCGGCGTGACCTTCGGCCTCTGGACGACCACGCCGTCGACGCTGGCGGCCTGAGCCAACGGATCGAAGGCGCGGTCAGCCGGCGTGTTCGGGCCGCGAACCAGGCCGACATTGTTCGGTGTCCAGATCTGGCCGGTCTTGGGATCGCGAAACTCCGGCGCGCCGGCCGATGCCGATATGTCGACGCTGCTGCGTGGCGCCTTGGCGTGGGCCGGTGCTGCGATCGCCAACGCCGCGAGACAGACCAGAGCCTTCAGGCCCAGTTCGCGAGATCCGTACATTGCCATCCTCCTCGACCTGCCCGCCTAGCTGCCGCCGCCGGCCTGCGGAAAGAAGCTGGGGTTGCGCCGCAACTCGGCGCTACGCGCTTCCGGCGGCAGGGCCTTGAGCTGCATGAAGTAGGAAAGCTGCCGCTGGGCGCTCGCTTCGTCCAGATCCTTTCGGCTGACCTGCAGGGCATTCTCGAGGTCTCCGGCCATGGCGTAGCTGAAGGCCAGGTTCTGGCGGACCCGCCCGTCGGCCGCGCGACTGTTGGCGATCGGCACGAGCTGGGCGATCGCCTCCTGCGGGTGTCCCGAGATCGCCAGGGACAGGGCGAAGTTGTTCCGCAGCGGCAGGTAGTCAGGTGCCACCTCGATACCCTGCCGATACTTCGCCTGGGCATCGGCGTGCCGCCCCTGCATGTCGAGGACGACACCGAACGCGTTCAACGAACGATAGTCGCGGCCGTCCGCCTGCAGCGCCGCCTCGAGCTGCCGCTCCGCAAGGTCGGGCTGGCCCATCGAGATCAACGCCGATGCCAATCCCCGCCGCGCCGCCTGGTCGCTGCTGCGCTGGGTCAACACGTCCCGGAACAGCGCCGCTGCCTCGTCGGGAGCCCCGACCGACAGGAAGGACTGGCCGAGGCCGAGCTTGGCTTCGACCCCGTCCGGTTTCATCTGCAAGGCCCGGGCGTACAGAGGGATCGCCGAATCGAAGTTGCCCACCTTGCGGGCCTGATCGGCCTGCTCCACCGACGAATCGTAACTGTCGCCCTTGGAAGCCGAACCGCTCAAGTCGGCGCCGCAACCCGCGATAAGGAGCGCCCCGATGAGCGCGCGGCCTGCGCTGAAGATCGGCGCCAGCTTCATTCCAACCCCAAATAGGCGTTCTGCTTCCGCAGGTTCTGCCAGTACGTCGGCTGGAAGGTTATCAAAGTATTGGGGGTAACCGCAACCAACACCCCAATAGCTGGGGACAACTTGTTGAAATCACGTCAGAAATCGCAATCGACGGCCCTGCGCGACCGAGGCGGTCGCGCAGAAGGTCCTTAGGCGTCGGATCCGATGCCTCAGTTTACCAGCAAGCGAGGCTTGGTGAGCTGGCTCGTGATCGCCTGAAACACCGACGGCAGCTTCGAGGGCGGGTTGGGTGAGCCGTTCAACTGACAGCCCGAAGATGTCGTGTAGAACTTGCTCGCGTCCGAGGCCATCGCCTGCATCGTCGTGCAGGGATTGCGGGTGTCGCCCGACGAACAGCCGCTGGTCGACGCGCCATAGGCCACGGAGAAAACCTTGGTTCCCGCCGCCGTCGCAGCCTGGGCGGCCGTGACGGCCTGCTCGCACTGCTTCTTGTCGGCGCCGGCCTTGTTGTTCAACTGCGACAGCGAGGCGCTGAAATCGCCGTCGCTGAGGATGATGATGACGTTCTGCGTGCCCGCGACGACCGGCAAGGCGGCCTGCGCCTTGCCAAGAACTTCCGCGAGAAAGCTCCCCTGGCCGCCCTTGTTGGTGACGCACGGCGTCAGCGAACCGCTTTCGCCAGAGGCTTTATAGATGCCCACGGCTTGAATGAGGGGCGATGTCGTGAGCAGCGCGCCGGCGCTGTCGTTGTAAGTGGCGTCCAGGCCGGCTCCGATCTGATACTTGATGGTGCTCGTAAAGTACGGCACCGAATTCGGATATGTCGCGCACGGGTGCGACGTCGGGCTGTATTGCGTGGCGAGGCCGGGGAAGACCATCAGGCCGGCCTTGTCCATCGAGGTCGGCATCACCTTCAGGGTGCTCTGAATGGAATACAAGGCGCATTGGAATCGGCTGGGGTTGCTCTTGCCCGGAACGGTACAGTTGCTGTCCGAGTCTCCCATCGACCCCGTGGCATCGAGCACGAACATCACGTTCAGCGGCGTGGTGGCGCCGCCCGCCTTGCTTGCCTTCTTGGTCGAGGTGAGCGTGACCGAAGACATTCCCAACGCCTTGAGAAAATGAGTCGTGACCGTCGCCGTCTGCGTGACGGTGACTGCGTTCGGGTTTGCGCCATTGCAGGCCGGCAGGTTTGCCGTGGAGGTGACGCAGCTCAGCGTCGCAGTGGCCGTCGAGCTGGTCACATTCGCCGCCGGGTAGGCGGTGTTCCAGGCCGTGACAGCGTTCTGGACGCTGGCCGCGTTGGCATTGGCGGCCTGCAGCGCATAGGCCCCGGCAAGGGCCGCCGACTCGGTCGCCGCGTCAAACCCGCTCTTCGCCGCGTAGATACGCCCGACGTCGATCGTCAGGCCGGCCACCCCCACCAGGCCCGCAGCCATGCCGGCAAATATGAAAGTGGTTGCGCCCCTGCGGTTGCGCAGCATGCGGCGAAGGACTTCGGGAACTGACGATACCTTGCGCTTCATCATCTTCTCCCCCTACTGGACCAACTGCGCCGTCTCGGCTTTCAAGGTGCAACCGTTCGGCGCGTAATTCACGCCCATCACCGTCAGGTCGCAGGGATAGGTCGCCTTCACGAGCGCCGGCTGCCCCGAGACCAGTATCGTCGAACAGGCGGCATCACTCGCACAGGCGACGCCGTTGACCTTGACGGTGATCGAAATCTGTCCCGCCGTGAGGCTGGGCGCGGCACTGGTGATCGCCGACGTCGTCGTGGCATAGGGCGTCGCCGTGCCGCGGCTCAGCGCCAGCGTCATCGCGCCTTTGGCCGCCGCGTTTGTGAGCACCATGTGGTGGTTCATTGCGATGCCGAACTGGAGAATTCCAAATACCATCACAAGGAGTACCGGTGCGATGATCGAGAACTCGATTGCGGTGACGCCACGTATGTCGCGAAAAACGCTCATGAGCCGGTGCCGCGAAACAAGCCGCAATTCTCTTCCCGACAATTCGTGCGTCCGATTCACCTTGGACCCTCTGCCGTGAGTCGTTCCATCGAGAGTGGAACGTATGGTCAGGGTCTCGCGCCGTAAATCGAGAGTCTTGTTTCAATCATTTCACGGCGAACATCGACATGATTGCCGGCGCGATCAGCACGGTGATCAGCGTGGGAAGAATAAAAACCATCAGAGGGACTGTCATAAGTGCCGGCATCCGCGCGCCCTTCTCCTCGGCCTTGGAAGCACGTGTCTGGCGAAACTCCTGACTGAGGATGCGAAGCGAAGCGGCCAGCGGCGTGCCGTATTTTTCGGTCTGACGGAGTGCATTCACCAGAGCGGCCACGGCCGCCGAATCCGTGCGGTTCGCCATGTTCTCCAGCGCCTGCTGGCGATCCGGCAGATAGGTGAGTTCGATGGCAGTCATCTCGAATTCGACCGCCAGCTCGGGCATCGATCCCTGCATTTCGCGGGAAACTCGGCGGAAGGCTGCATCGATGCTCAGCCCGGCTTCGACGCAGATGGTCAGCAGGTCGAGACCCTCCGGCAGGAGCGAATTCAGTATCTCCCGGCGCTTCGTCGCAACATTCTTGATGTAGACTTCCGGCAGCATGAAACCCACCAGCACCGCGCCGACGCAGGTGGCCAGGACAAAGTCTTCGGG
>JAUXRT010000199.1 GCA_030681635.1 Reyranella sp. | reverse complement strand
CGGCAAGAAGCGCCTGCGCGAGATCGACCGGCGCGTCCGCTATCTCAGCAAGCGGCTGGCCAATGCGGAGGTCGTGGACCCGGCCAAGCGGGCCAAGACCGACCAGGTGTTCTTCGGCGCCACCGTCACGACGGCCAACGCCGAGAACAAGAAGCGTACGGTCAAGATCGTGGGCGTCGACGAGGTCGATCTCGAGAAGGGTCATGTGAGCTGGATCTCGCCCATCGCCCGCGCTTTGTTGCGCGCGCACGAGGGCGACGTCGTGAGGCTGCGCACGCCGGCCGGCGAGGAAGAGATCGAGATCGTGAAAGTCAGCTACATCTGAGCCAGGCGCGATCAGCTGTCGAAAAAGACGGTCTCCTGCGCGCCGCCGAGATGGATCGGCAAGCGCCACACGCCTTGCTTGTCGCGCCTGGCCAGCAGCGTGCCGCGCCGCGCCGGCTCGATCAGCTTCAACACCGGATCCTCGGCCAGTGCCGGATCGCCGTCGAAATAGAGCCGGGTCGCCAGCCGGTTGAGAACGCCGCGGGCGAAGACCGAGATGTTGAGGTGCGCCGCCTGCAGCCCCCCTGCAGGCCACGGCACGCGGCCGGGCCGGACGGTGCCGAAGCGCGCGACGCCCTTTGAGTCGGTCGAAGCGCGGCCGAAGCCTTCGAAGCCCGCGTCGAGGGCCAAGTTGCGGCGATCCTCGGGATGGTTGTAGCGGCCGTGGCTGTTGGCCTGCCAGATTTCCAGCAGGCCGTCGGGCACGATGGCGCCATCGGCATCGTGCAGCGTCAGCGCCACTTCGATGCGCTCGCCGGCAACGCCCGCCGGTGCAAGATCGGCGCGGCAACTGCTGGCCAGCGTGCCCCAGTAGAACGGGCCGATCGTCTGCGAGGGCGTCAGGCCATCAGCCATGTTTATCTTCCATCGGTGTCGCGTTGCGGCCGCGCAGCACGATGTCGAACTTGTAGGCCAGCGCCCATTCCGGCTGCGTAGCCTCCATGTCGAAGGCCGCCTGCAGACGATGGCGTGCGGCCTCGGGCACTGAATTGTAGATCGGGTCGTAGGCCAGCACCGGATCGCCCGGGAAATACATCTGGGTGATCAGGCGCGTGGCGAAGGCGGGCCCAAAGAGCGAGAAGTGGATGTGCGCCGGTCGCCAGGCATTCTTGTGGTTGCCCCACGGATAGGCGCCGGGCTTCACGGTGATGAACTTGTAGCCGCCGTCGGCATCGGCGCGCGCCCGTCCGCCGCCGTAGAAATTGGGATCGAGCGGCGCATCGTGCTGATCGCCGGGATGGTGATAGCGGCCGGCGGCATTGCACTGCCAGATTTCGACCAACGCGCTGGGCACGGCCTTGCCGTCCTCGTCGAGCACGCGGCCGTGCACGATGATGCGCTCACCGAGCGGCTGGCCCATGCGCTGGCGCGTGAGGTCGTTCTCCTGCGCGCCGAGCCGTTCCTTGACCAACAGTGGCCCGGTGATCTACGACAGGGTCTGCGGCAGCACGATCGCCGGCTTGCGCGGCGAGCGCGTGACCGTCGACTTGTAGGCGTCGGCGCGATGGGGCGGATGCTGGCCGGAGGCCGGCCGGCGGTAGAGGTCGTGGGTCATGGTCCGGTCAGTCTAGCGGACAATTGGATGTCGACTAAAGCCCAATGGAGCCAGCCTCGGGCGCGGCGGATAGTCAGCGGCGCCAACGAGGAAGTGTCCATGCCGAACGATGCCGTTGCCCTCTACGCCACCGTCATCCTGCTCCTCCCCATGGTGTGCTTCTTCCTGGCGTCGCCCACCTTTCTGCTGGTCGGGCTGGAGATCCCTGAGGTCACTCAGCTGCTGCGCGGGATATTCAATGGCTACTTCCTGGCCATCGGCATCGCCGGGATCATCGCGATGGTGTTGTTTGCCGTGTCGGGACGCCCGGTGTTTTCCGCCGGCGCGGTCTCCATCACCGCCTTTGCGCTGACGGCCCGCCACTGGCTTGTGCAACACATCGATGCGGAACTGCGGGCCAGGGACGCCGGCGCCGCCGGCGCGGTCAGGCAGCTTCGCCTGCTGCATGTGAAGGGCATGCTGATCAACGCGGTCCAACTCGCGATCGTCATGGCCAGCGTGCCGCTGGTCGTCTAGTTCCGCATTGGAGAGGCGCCGATTTGCGCTAGAGTGCCGCCAAACGGGTGGAGGAGACAACACGTGGCACGCTTCAAGATCATTACGACGGCAGGCCCCGGCACCGGCGTGCCGGGCGCCGACCATTCGCTGGAGATGGAGGCGCTGGCCGCCATCGGCGCGGAGATCGTCGAAGTGAAGGGCGGCGAGGACGAACTCGCGGCCGCAGCCGTCGATGCCGACGCGATCTACGGCAAGGGCCGGCCGCGCATCACCGCCAAGGTGATCGGTGCCGCCAAGAAGCTGAAGGTCGTGTCGCTGGCCAGCGTCGGCGTCGACTCAGTGGACGTCGATGCCGCCACTGCCCTCGGCATTCCCGTGACCAACTGCCCCGACACCTTCATCGAGGAAGTGGCCGACCATGCCATGACCCTGATCCTGGCGAGCTGGCGGCGTCTCGTGGTTCAGGATCAGATGGTGCGCAAGGGCGACTGGGCCAAGGCACGACCGATGCTCTACCAGTTCCCGCGCCTGATGGGCATGACGCTGGGCTTCATCTCGTTCGGCCATGTCGCCCGCGCCGTCGCCAAGCGCGCCGCCCCCTTCGGTTTCCAGATGCTGGCCTACGATCCCTACATCGAGGAGCTGGTGATGTCCGACTACGGCGTGCAGCCGGTCGGCTACGACGAGCTGCTGCAGCGCTCCGACATCGTCTCGATGCACGCGCCCGGCACCAAGGACGCGCATCACCTGATGAAGGAGCCACACTTCAGGAAGATGAAGAAGACGGCGCTGTTCGTGAACACCGGCCGCGGCTCCACCGTCGACGAGCCGGCGATGATCAAAGCGCTGCAGGAAGGCTGGATCGCCGGCGCCGGCCTCGACGTGCTCGAGACCGAGCCGGTCGGCCACAACAACCCGCTGCTCGGCATGGACAATGTCATCCTGACCGCGCACGTGGCCTCTGCCTCGAGCCGCTTCGACGTCGCGCGCAAGCGGCGCGTCGGCGCGGAGATGGCGCTGGTCCTGGGCGGTAAGTGGCCGCGCGCCTGCGTCAATCCGATGGTGCTGGAGAAGTCCAAGCTGCAACGCTGGCAGCCCTTCTCGATGGAACGCGGGCCGGGCAACTAGCCGTTTCGGGACCGATTTCTGGCACACCTCGTTGTGCCACGACGTGTCTGAAGAGTTGTGCCGCGAATTGAGCTCAACCCTTTGAACGGACGATGGAATCCCGAACTGACGGGCTGTGCCACCGACGCAGGCCGCGCGGCATCATCAGTGTCTGAAAAATCGGAGCCAAAACGGCCTTTCTCAACTCATAAAAAAGCCGGCGGATTTCTCCGCCGGGCACTGGTCGGGGATGTCCCAACCTGGCAGGAATAATGGCATAAACCTGCTGAACTTGCAATTTCCAGGACAAGGGCCGTCAGACGCCGGTCCGGGGCAGCAGGCGCTCACGGATGGCGCGATCGCACTGAGCCAGGCTCTCGAACGGCCCAAGCACGACTTTGCCGCCATCGTCGACGGCGTACCAGCCGATCTGGGTGAGGCTATAATCCTCCAGATCCTCGGTCGCGACATGGAGGGCAATCAGGTCCTTGGGATCACTCATCCCACGCACCTACTCGCCCGTCGCGGCTTTTTCAACCGGATCGCGCCCTCAGAAAATGTGGGCCCGGGTAACAGCCGCAGGCGAGGGCGTCACGAGGGCAACCCGGTCATGGATCGCCTGGTCGCATTCGCCCAGACTCTCGAATGGGCCGAGAACAGTCTTGTCGTCGTCATCGACGGCATACCAGCCGCCTTCGGAGACATTGTACAAATCGACCTCGTCGTCGGGCACGCGAACGGCGGCCAGACCGGGAGTTGTGTCGACAGACTTGTCCATCATTCGCCTCCTTTCATCAGGGTTCACAGGTAACGTGGCCCCTGCAGGAAGGTTTCGAACGCTTATCCCCTAAACGCGGCGCGTCCAACGATCGAGATTGGCAGCTCCGGGCGGGACATCACCTTTCACCAGCGCCTCGACCTGGCGCACGGTGTCCATCGCCTGGCTTTCGCTGGCGGGCGGCGTCAGGCCGCCGACATGCGGCGTGGCGATCACATTGGGCAGGCGGGCAAGCTCAGCCGACGGCATCTGGTCCGGCGCGCGGCCGACATCCATGGCGGCGCCGGCAAGGCGGCCGTCCACCAGGGCCTTCGTCAACGCCGTCTCGTCGACAAGGTTGCCGCGCGACATGTTGATGAAAAAGGCATCGGGCTTCATGCGAGCGAAGGCCACCGCATCCAGCAGGTTCTCGGTTTCCTCATTGGCGACGGCAAGACAGATCACGTAGTCGGCACGCGCCAGCAGATCGTCCATCGGCAACTTGATGAAGCGCCGGTCGTCGATCTGGGCGTAGGGATCCGACACCAGCACCGTCATGCCCAGCGTGGCGAGCAGTGGTGCGAGGTCGCGCGAAATGCGGCCATAGCCGATGATGCCGACCGTGCTGCCGGAAAGCTGCCGGCCGACGCGGATCTCGGGCTTCTCGCCCGCGTGGTAGGCAGCGGTCGCGCGGCTCATCCCACGGGAAAGATCGACGAGGAAGCCCAGCGTCAGCTCGACGACCGACTGCACGAAGCCGGGCTCGGCATGCGTCACCAGCACGCCCGCCGCCGAGGCCGCGGCGACGTCGATGTTGCGAATATCGACGGCGCTCCGCATCACGACCCTCAGCTTGGGCAAGGCGGCGAAGATCTCGCCCGGCACCGCGGTGGAACGGTCGGCGATGATGAAATCCGCGTCGCGCGCTGCCGCGATCACCCCCTGGGGATCGAGCGGGGCGCCGCCCTCATGCAGCGTGACCTCGACCAGCTCCTGCAGCCGGCCAAGCGCGCGTGCGCCGTAGTAATTCTGGCGCGACAACGGCACATGCGTGAGAAGCAATTTCATGGGGTCCCCTCCAACGCGGGGGAGACTACAGCATGGACCTCAGCCTGAGGAGCGCTGGCGGGCCTATGTGAAAAGCCTCGCCGTCTGATAGGGTCCGCCTCCGAGGAGGAACGAACCCATGGCGAAAATCGCAATCATCACCGGATCGGGCAGCGGCATCGGCCGCGCCGCGGCACTCGCGCTGCTCAAGAACGGCTACAAGGTCGTGCTGGCCGGCCGCCGCAAGGAAGCGCTGGAAGAGACCGCGAGCCTGGCCGGCAACAACGCCCCCAATGCGCTGGCCGTGCCGACCGACGTCACCAAGCGCGAATCGATCCAGGCGCTCTTCGCTCGCACGAAGGAAGCGTTCGGCCGCCTCGACCTGGTGTTCAACAATGCCGGCGGCGGTGCGCCGCCCGTGCCGCTGGAAGACCTGCCCTACGAGACCTGGCTGAGCGTCGTCGCGGCCAACCTGACCGGCCCGTTCCTGTGCACCCAGGAAGCCATCAAGATCATGAAGGCGCAGAAGCCGATGGGCGGGCGCATCATCAACAACGGCTCGATCTCGGCGCATGCGCCGCGGCCGTTCTCGGTCGCCTATACCTCGACCAAGCACGCCATCACCGGCCTCACCAAGTCGACGTCGCTCGACGGCCGTGCCTACGACATCGCCTGCGGCCAGATCGACATCGGCAATGCCGTGACGCCGATGACCGAGCGCATGACCAAGGGCGTGCTGCAGCCCAACGGCACGACGATCCCGGAGCCGCGCATGGATGTCGAAGCGGTGGCCAATGCCATCGTCTACATGGACAGCCTGCCGCTCGACGCCAACGTCCAGTTCATCACCGTGATGGCGACCAAGATGCCGTTTGTCGGAAGAGGCTAGCGTCTAGGCCTTCAACCCAGCGCGACGGAGGTCGGCAAGAAGGGCAGTGACCATGCCGTGGGCCTGCACGGTGCCCGAGGCCATCCTGAGGTGGACCTCCGCCGGCACGACCAGGCCCTGACGCCTGACGCGGTGGCAAATGCCGGCTTTCTCCAGCGCCAGCGCGTGGCGGCGAACCGTCTCGTAAGGAAGCCTGAGCGAACTGGAGATCGCGAGGACGCTGACCGGCAGGCGTTGGTCGTCGGACAGCACCGTCTGGCTGACGGTGGGTTCGGTGTTGGTGACGTGCTTGACGTTGGCCGTCCAGATCGCGGTGAAAACCAGCCCCCTCAGCAGATCGCCCTGCCAGAGGTCGCCGAGCATGCGAATGCCGGCAAGGAGCTGTCGGGTCGAGGCGGTCGCGATCGCCATCTGGTCCCGCGTGAGATTGCCTCGCTTCGCAGCGGACCGGGACGGCGCTTCGTACTTTGCCAATCCGGCACGCGTCAGCCCAACCAGCATGCGCTCGGCATTGAGGTAGATGCTGCGCATCACATCGACGTTCGCGCGGCTCTTCAACACCGCCGGCACGACCGCGATTCCCTCGCGCGTCGCACTGCACTGACTGGCGCGCACGAGCTCCATGGCGTGACGGCGCACGGTCTCGTAGGGCAGGTTGAGGCGCCGCGCGAGCTCGCGCACGCCGACCGCTCCGCCGCCGGGGTCGTGCATATGGTTGTGGCTGACCGCCATGAAGACGAGCCCCGAGATCAGCTTGTCGCCCTGCACCCGAGTCAGCAGATCGACGCTGCGCAGGAAGAATTCCGATGAGATGCGCACCATCGGATAGGCGCCACGCGGCACCTCCGGCGGCTCATTTTGGGGAACGTGCTGGCTCATTTTGGGTACCTTACGGCTTCATGAATGACTCCGGAAGGGCGTAGTCCTTGGCCGTTAGGGAGAGCGTGCCAAAGCCGGACGTTGGTCCTCCTGCCGTGTGGGGTTGGAGGGCAGGCGCACCGGCCGCCCGCACGGTCTTGTCAGTCGCGCTTCAACTGGTCCGGCGTCCCACCGTCGGGCTGGAAGGACACTCCTTTCGATCGGCACGTTCACGCCGACCGCCGGTGCACTCACTGTATTCTCGCTCAATCACCGCGGACGGCGTGAACGCCCTGCCGATGCGCCGGTACGCGGCTCAGTAACCGCGGGTCAGTAGCCGCCGGTCAGTAACCTTCGTCGGCGAGGTTGAGCAGCGGGAAGGCCGAGTGCACGCCCGGCAGGTTGGTCGGCATGCTGGCGCTCAGGTAGCTCTTGTCGAGCTGCTTCAGGCTGGAGACGCCCAGGAGACCCATCACTTCGCACATCTCTTCCTCGAGAAGCTCGATCACGCGCTCGATGCCGGCGGCGCCCGCCGCCGCGAGGCCGTAGCAGTAGAGCCGGCCAAGGCCCACCCAGTCGGCGCCCATGGCGATCGCCTTCACGATGTCGCTGCCGCGGCTGAACGAACCGTCGACGGCGATCTTGGCGCGTCCGGCCACCGCCTCGACGATCTCCGGCAGGACCTGGGCCGAGCCGCGCCCGTGGTCGAGCTGGCGGCCGCCGTGGTTGGAGCAGTAGACGCTCCAGACGCCATGCTGGCAGGCGATCTCGGCATCCTCGCCGGTGCCGATCCCCTTCAGCATGAACTTCACGTCGGGGAACTTGTCCTTCACGCGCTTGAAGTTCTCCCAGGAGAACGCGGCCTGGTGATCCTGGCCGACCGCCGCCGTCCGCCACGACTTCACGAAGCGCTTGGCGATGTCGCGCTCGCGCCTCGAGTAGACCTGGGTGTCGACGGTGATGCAGAAG
>JAUXRT010000195.1 GCA_030681635.1 Reyranella sp. | reverse complement strand
TAAATCAATAAGTTAGTATCAATATCTCAACTATTTATTGAGGTAGGGGCGCATATCGGCCCCAGCGGTTGTGTCGATCACCCCCGGCAGTCCCCAGAACTTCATGGGGCGGTAGACGCAAAAGCCGACCAAAAGACGTCTTTTTCCTTTGGAGATAAAAATGCTGTCCATTTTCCGTCGCCTCATGAAGAACGAAAACGGCGCTACCGCCATCGAGTACACGCTGATCGCCTCGTTGATCGCCGTCGCCGCCATCACCGCGATGAAGACCGTCGGTGGCAAGGTCAACAACACGCTGAACACCGTCGGCAACAGCCTCACCTGATCGATCTCCGTTCGGCCGAAGCATGGGCGGCCCGGCAACGAGCCGCCCATGCCTTTTTGCCGACCAATCCGGACAACTACGTTGCTTTGGAGGTTCAGATGCTGTCCATCTTCCGTCGCCTGATGAAGAACGAGAAGGGCGCCACTGCCATCGAGTACACGCTGATCGCTTCGCTGATCGCCGTTGCCGCCATTGCCGCGATGAGCACCGTCGGCGGCAAGATCAACAACACGCTGAACGCCGTCGGCAACAGCCTCAGCTGATCGATCTTCATTCGATCGAAACATGGGCGATCCGGCGACGGATCGCCCATTTTCTTTGGCGACCGATCCGCACTTTCTACCAACGTTACATGTCGGACATTGTGCAGGCCGCCTTGTCCGGTAGACTCTCAAGTAACGCGTCGGCAATCGGGTGAGCTCCCTCGCCGCGGTCGAGGAAGAAGCCCATGCCAGCACCTCTGCCGCCCACCCCGCCGGCTTTCATCGGTCGCCTCGTCGGCCTCCGGCATGGGGCGACGACGGTCAAGTACACCACACTCGTCGGCTACAGCTCATTCATGCTGCTGGTCGCCATCGCCGCGATTGCGGTCCTGACGCAGGTGCGCGCCGGCACGACCGCGCCGCCCGGCATCGCGGTGGACCTGTCGAGCTGAATCCGCCCGACCGGTTGCTCAGGTGATCTGGGACGCCTTGGGCACGATCCAGGCGAATCGATCGGACAGCGCCGCGAGCGTGATGCGGTTGATGGCAGCCGCATCGATCGTGGCTCCCCCGGTGGCATCTGGCAGATCCCGCGTGGCCACCGTATCGACGGCGATCGTGCTCATGAAGCCTTGGTCGGTGGCTGCCCGCACTGTCGCCGAGACACACATGTGGGTCATGAACCCGCCGACGATCAGGTTCTTGCGGCCGATGGCCGCCAGGTGCTTGGCAAGTTCAGTGCCGGCGAAGGCATTGGGGAGTGCCTTGTCGACGATCGTCTCACCGGCACGCGGGGTGAGCGACGCCACGATCTCGTAGCCCGTCGAGGATGGGTTGAACGCCTTGCCCTTGGATTGGTGGCGCACGTGCACGACGGGCGCGCCGGCCTTGCGGGCTTTCTCGAGCAGCACGGCAAGCGCCTCGACCGCCGCTGCCACGCCGGTGAGCGGCAGCAGTCCATCGGTGTATTCGCGCTGTGCATCGATGATCAGCAAGACACCGTCCGCCGTTGTCGCCGGCGTGGGCGTGGCGCCCGCCATCTGCAGCATGGTCATTGCCATGATCTTCTCCCAACTACACTAAGGTGTCTACGCTACGGTTGTGTACGCTCCGGGTACATCAACGCGCAATACGATCTTTTTGGCAAGTGCTACGACGCAATGCCGCGGCGGAGCCAGTCACGACTGCGTCATGCACCGCAGCGGCGACGATACGATCGATCGCGGCGTTCCAGCGGTAACGCAGCCGTCCGACATTGATGCCGAACTCTCGTGCAAGGCGTGACCACGACAGACCGACTGCGCGCGCCCAGACAAGCTGTCGGTCCGTGTTGTCGAGCGCGTGCAGCCACGGCAGCACGCTATCGAGTTCGGAGATCGCCCGCGGCCCAGGCGGAAACCTGGGTGCGCGCGGGGCCATCTGGCCACAGGCGTCGTCGGGATCGACCGGCATCATCGGCCACGACGAACGCTCCAGTGCCGGCCGGCCGTTCGGCGGCATCGGCAGGCGCCGCAGGGTGTCAGCTGCCCGTTCCAGGGTGACGATCACCGCGCGACGGACTTCGGCAAAGGTCAGCTCAGCGGTCATGACGACCTCCGTTCTTCTCGGTTTCTGCAGTCAGTTCGGCAAGGGCGCGATCGGCCGACAGGCCGAGCACGCGGGCAGCTTCACGGGCCAGTGGTCGTGCCATGAGCGGCAGGACGTCGGCCGGGCGAACGCCCATCTTCGTGGCAAGGAGCCGGGCGATCCGGACACCGTGGTAGTTGGCGGCGGCGGCGCGACCGCTGAAGGCGGTGGCGAAGCACTGGGTGGGGAGTCGATCGTAAAGTCTGGGATAGGACATCCGTACCTCCTGTTGGCAGGAGTATAGGATTATTTATCCCTGTCAATCGTACAATTCCTAGTAGACGAAATCGTCTCCAGCTGGCAAAATGCCAGCATCATGGACGCACCCCGCAAAGTATTGGTCGATACTCTGGCGCGTCGGCCGGATCTCGACCTCAAGAACCTCTCGCTGGCCATTGGCCGCAATCACGCCTACCTCCAGCAGTATCTGATGCGCGGCTCGCCGCGCGAACTGCCTGAGGTGGCGCGGCACGGTCTGGCACCCCTGCTCGGGGTCTCGCCGGACGACCTGCGTTCGACCGCAGCGCCTCCCGGCGCCGGTGGCCGGCTCGAGGGCGACCTCCGTATGGCCGGCCCCCTGCGGGCCGCCGATCGCGCCGATCTTCCGGTCTATGCCTCGGCTGAAGGCGGCAATGGCGCGATTATCATCACCAGCGAGCCGATCGACTACGTACGCCGGCCCGAGCCGCTCCTGTCGGTGCGCGACGGCTACGGCTGCTACGTCATCGGCGACAGCATGAGCCCGGCCTACGAGCAGGGCGACCTGTTGCTCGTCCATCC
>JAUXRT010000189.1 GCA_030681635.1 Reyranella sp. | reverse complement strand
GCGGCCCTGGTGCTGATCTCGGCGGCCGGCATCGCGATCTACCTGCTGCTGTCCCTGCTGTCGCACCTGCTGCTGCGCCACTGGCACGAGAGCGCGATGGGCGAGGAATAGCCCGCCGCCTGACGCTCAATCCTCTTCGTCCCGCCGCAGATGCCGGCGGGGCGGCGCGCCAAAGCGGGCGCGATAGGCGTGGATGAAATTGGAGACGTGGTTGTAGCCCACGCGGTAGGCCACTTCCTTGAGGGCGATGCCGCTCGCCTCGAGGGCCCGTCGCGCATGTTCCAGCCGGTGGGCGCGCAGGATCTCGAAGGCTGTGGCGCCGAATTCGAGGCGGAAGCCCGCACCCAGCCGCTTCTCGCCAAGGCCCACCGCGTCGGCCAGCTCGCCGAGTGACGGCGGATCGCGCATATCGGCGAGCAGCCGCGCGCGCGCTTCATGGACGGCCGCGCGCTCGCGGGTCGACAGCGTGACACGCCGGCGCGACGGCGCCTGCTGCATCGCTGCCGCAGCCTGCAGCGCCAGGAGCTGGAGCGTGGCGCCCTCCATCATCATGCGGCGCAGCGGGCCGTTGAGGCCGGAAGCGAAGAGCGTGGTGGCGACGTTGCGCATCAGGCCGCTGCTGTGGCTCGCGACATGCCGCGGCTCGCGCACCCCAGGTTCGAGCAGCGGCAGCAGCGCGCCGGGGATCTCGCCGTCGAACAGGCGGTCGATGCGGGCCAGGGTGATGCCGTAGGCCGCCGACTGGAACGGCACGCCGGCCTTGAAGCTGTAGGTCGGAAACTCGCCGGGCAGCCGATAGAGCAGGGAGTGGTTGCCGGCGGCGACGGCCACCTCGCCGTTGCGGAAGTCGAGGTCGACGCCGCCCTCGAGCATGATCTGGCCCACGATGTGATCGCCGAGATAGTCCTCGACCGGCTGGATGCCGAAGTCGCGTCGCGGCCGCACATCGTTCAGGGCGACATGCAGGCTGGGCGATACGACCACGCGCTCGACGATGCCGCTCCACCGCTCGTCGTCGAGGACAACGCGCGAGCCGCCGTTGAGCGCAGTCTCGCCCGCATGCTCGTGCACCAACCACTCGAAGCCCGACACGCCGATACACCCTGACCTGACGCGATCGCCGTGAGCGACCGTGTGGCGGCGCCGCACAACGAATGCCCGGCGCCCACACACTTGCATTATTGCACCACCAGCCCTGCACCGGTTGAACATCTGCATAGAAAAAAAGTCGCGGAATGACCGGGGTGAGCATGTCGAACGGGGGAATGCGCGGGCGCCAAGCGAAAGCGCAGCGGGTCGGCGGTCTTGCGGTAATTCTTCTGGCAAGCACGGCGTTGTCGCCGGCCTTTGCCGATGGCGGTAACGGCGCCACCGTCGGCAGCGGAAATGCAGGCGGCGCGGGAGGGACAGGCTTTGCGGGCCAAACCGGTGGAACGGGTGGCGGAAGCATAGGCGGTGGGGGTGGCGGCGGCGCGGGTGGCGGGGCCGGCGGCAATGGCTCTACTTCCCTCGGTGCCATGGCGACCGGAGGAGCCGGCGGTACCGGGGGCACACCCGATGGCACGAACGGCGCCGCCGGCTCGATCACCAGTAGCGGCGGTGGCGCCGGCGGCGGCGGCGGTTTCAACGGCAACGGCTCGGGAGCTGCGAGCCTCGCCAACATCGGCACTTTGGCCGGCGGGCGAGGCGGTGACGGCGGCCACGGCGGCCAGTCCACTGTAAACGCCTCCTTTGCCGGCGGTGGCGGTGGCGGTGCGGGCGGATATGGCGCCGTCGTGACCGGCGTGGCCGCAAGCAGCAACGCCGGCGATGTTCGGGGCGGTGCCGGCGGCGTCGGCGGATCTACTTTTCAAACCTTCATAGCCGCCGGTCATGGTGGGGATGGCGGCGTGGGCCTGCAGTTCACGACGTCGGGCGCCTCCGTCACCAATACCGGCACGATCGCAGGCGGCGCAGGCGGGGCGGCCGGCACATCTTTGGGCGCGGCTACCGCCAGCGCGGGCGCCGGCGGGTCGGGGATCGTCGGCAGCGGCCTCGCCATCATCAACAGCGGCACGATCAGCGGCGGTCTCTCGGGCAACGGCGCGACGCGCGCCAATGCCATCACCTTTACCGGCGGCGCCAACACACTCACCTTGCAGGCCGGGTCCAGCCTGGTTGGCAACATCGGCGTCACCGGCAGCCTGACCCTCGATCAGGCGACGGCCGCGACGCTGTCGAATGCCATCACCGGCGCCGGCTCGGTCACCAAGAGCGGCAGCGGAACCATGACGCTCACCGGCGCCAACATCTATTCCGGCGGCACGACGATCGACGGCGGCACGCTGCGGCTGGGCGTGAGCAACACGCTGTCGACGACGGGCGCGGTGGCGGTGAACGGCGGCACCTTCGATCTCGATGGCAACAGCCAGACGGTGGGCGCGCTGTCGGGTGCCGGCGGCACGGTGGCGCTGGGAAGCGGCACGCTGACGGCCGGCGACGCAACGAGCACGACCCTTGCAGCGTCGATCGCCGGCGCCGGCGGCCTGGACAAGCAGGGCACCGGCACGCTCACCCTGACGGGCACCAATACCCACACCGGCGGAACGACGATCAGCTCCGGCACGCTGGCGGTATCGAGCAACGACAACCTCGGTGCCACCTCCGGCGGCGTCACCGTGGACGGCGGCACGCTGAAATATCTCTCGGGCGCCTTCCTCAATCGATCCTTCACCCTGGGCGCCTCGGGCGGCACCTTCGACACCAGCGGATTTACCACAAACATCGGCAGCATTACGGGCTCCGGCGGACTGACCAAGACCGGCGCGGGCAGTCTGGGTCTCAACGCGGCCACGGACTACAGCGGCGCGACGCGTGTCGCGCAGGGCTTGCTTGGCGGAGGTCAAAACTCCTTTTCCTCCACGAGTGCCTTCACGGTCGATGCTGGCGCAACGCTCAGCGTCAACATCGCCCAGACCATCGGTTCGCTCGCCGGGGGCGGCATCGTTACGGGTGCTCCTCCTATGATGGGACCTACTCTTTCGACATTGACGACCGGCGGCGACAACAGCTCGACGACCTTCAGCGGCACGATGCAGGACCGCGGCTCTGATCGCTTTGCGCTGGTCAAGACCGGCACCGGCACGATGACGCTCACCGGCGCCAGCACCCACACCGGCGGGACGACGATCAATGCCGGCAGCCTGAAATTGGGTGTGAGCAATGCGCTGGCGGCGACGCGCGCGGTGGCGGTGAACGGCGGCACCTTCGATCTCAATGGCAACAGCCAGACGGTGGGCGCGCTGTCGGGCACGGGCGGCACGGTGGCGCTGGGCGGTGGCACGCTGACCGCCGGCGACGCCACGAACACGACACTGGCGGCCGCCGTCACCGGTGCAGGCTCGTTCACCAAGCAGGGCGCCGGCACGATGATCCTGACCGGCGGCAACAGCTACGGCGGCGGCACAACGGTCTCGGCGGGCACCTTGCAGGGCAACAGTTCCAGCCTGCAGGGCGCCATCGTCAACAATGCCGCCGTGGTGTTCGACCAGGCGACGAGCGGCACCTATGCCGGCAATATGAGCGGCACGGGCTCGCTTACCAAGAGCGGCGCCGGCCTGCTCAGCCTCACCGGAACCAGCAGCGCGGCGGGCGGTACGTCGATCACCGCCGGCACACTCGCGGTGAATGGCGGTCTGACCAGTGCGGTGACGGTGGGGAGCGGCGGCACACTGGGCGGCTCGGGCACCATCACGGGCCTGGTCACCAACAACGGCACGCTGGCCCCGGGCAATTCGATCGGCACGCTCACCATCACCGGCAACTACATCCAGAACGGCGGCATCTACCAGGTCGAGGTCAATGGCGCCGGCCAGAGCGACAAGATCGCCGCGACGGGCACGGCCACGATCAACGGCGGCACGGTGCAGGTGATCGCCCAGCAGGGCAGCTACGCGCGCAATACGACCTACACGATCCTGACGGCGACCGGCGGTGTGAGTGGCGTCTACTCGAACGTCACCAGCAACTTCGCCTTCCTGACGCCGACGCTCAGCTATTCCGCCAACGACGTATTGTTGACGCTGCTCCAGTCGAGTTCAGCCTTTGCCTCTGGCGCGCAGACGCCCAGCCAGCGCGCGGTAGGTGCCGCGCTGGACATCGCCTCACCGTCCGCGACCGGCGACTTCGTGACGGTGTTGAATGCGCTGTCCGTCCTGAACACGCAGCAGGGCCCGGCGGCGCTGACCGCCATCAGCGGCCAGAACTACTCGGGCTTCTCCTCGGGTCTGGTGCAGACCGGCCAGATGTTCATGAGCAACTTCTCGGCCCAGGCCGGCGGCGCCAACCGGGTCGGCAGCGCGAGTGCTGCCAGCCGCAGCGGGCGGGTCGAGAGGACCGAGGCCTGCGACGTCGCCTGCGAGCCGGCGGCAGCCGGCACCTGGGGCGTGTGGGGCGGCGCCATCGGCGCGGCCGGCAACATCGCGGGCAACAGCAACGCGGGCACCATGACCTACAATGCCGGCGGCTTCGCGGCGGGCATCGATCGCAAGATCACGGAAGAAGTGCTGCTGGGCTTTACGCTGGGCTACGCGAGCGGCAACCAGTGGACCCAGGGCTTCTCCGGCCGCGGCACCGCCGACACGGTGCAGGCCGGTCTCTATGCCAGCTTCCTGAAAGGCCCGGTCTACGTCGACGGTCTTCTGGGCTACGCCTACTCGAACAACCAGATGACGCGCCAGATCGTGATCCCGGGACTGGCGCAGCGTGTTGCGACCGGCAGCACCGGTGCCAACCAGTTCTTTGGCCAGGTCGAGACGGGTTATCGCATCGACATCGGCGGGCTGGCAGACGCCTATGTGACGCCGTTCGTGCGGCTGCAAGGATCGACGGCGACGCAGAACGGCTTTACGGAGTCCGGTGCCGGCTCGCTCAACCTCAGCGTTGCCTCCCAGACGACGAACTCGCTGCGCTCGGTGATCGGCGCCCAGATCGGCGGCGCCATGGACATGGGCTGGCGCGAGAAGCTCGCGGCCCAGTTCAAGCTCGGCTGGAGCCACGAGTTTGCCAGCACCGACCGGCCGGTGACGGCGGCCTTCGCCGGCGCGCCGGCGGTGCCGTTCACCACCTTTGGCGCGGCGCCCAACCGTGACGGTGTGGTCCTCGGCTTCAACGCCACCACCGGCGTCGCCGAGCGCACCTCGGTCTATTTCCGCTACGAGGGCCAGGTCTCCGGCGCCGACAACATGCACGCCGGTACCGTCGGCCTGCGCTTTGCCTGGTAGCTTGTATGAAAGTTGCAAATTCAGCAGGAATATGCTAGTAATTTCGATAGGCTGGCGCCTGGACTGCGCCGGCCTTTTCATTTCGGCACGACCCCTCGCGGCACGCCCGCGGGACAGGCCCTGAGCCCCGGGTGCAGCCGCCGCGGCTCCTGAGCCGTGGACAGTCCCAACAACGATCCCGTCTCAACGCCACGCCAAATAACGATGGGCGAACAGACACTTAACCGACGCCTGGGCACAGGCGCGCCGGGGCTTGTGACGAATGAAGAATCGCGAATCGGGAAAAACCCCGTGGAATCAGGCTTATCTAGGAGTCTGGCCCAACGCGGGGCACAATATTGGGCCCATTCAGGTGGGCCCGAGGAGCGGGCCAAAAGCCCAGCAGGATTGGCTCTTCGGCGCGCGGAGAGCTGAAATTCCTTCGCAAGCTTTCGCCACAATTGCACGCCAGATGAACTGGCCAATCTGAACAGTAAAAGGGCGAGGCGGCATGTTCGATGCGAAGCAGTTGATGGATCAGTCCTTCGGTGGTCAAGGCGGCGGCCAGGGTGGTGCCCAAGGCGGTCAGGGGGGCGGCCAAGGCGGCGGCGATTTCCTGCGCGGCGCCGGTGGCGGCGCGCTGGCGGGCGGCCTCGCGGCCCTCGTGCTCGGCACCAAGACCGGCCGCAAGCTGGGCGGCGAGGCGCTGAAGCTGGGCGGCATGGCGGCTGTCGGCGCGCTTGCCTACAAGGCCTATCGCGACTGGCAGGCGGGCAAGCAGGCCGCACCCGCGACTGCCCAGCCGTCGCAACAACCCGTGCCGATGCTGCCGGCGCCCGCCGGCACGCCGTTCAATCCGTCGAGCGACGCCGGCCAGCAGACGCTGGCCCGCCATCTGTTGCGCGCCATGATCGCCGCGGCCAAGGCCGACGGCCATGTCGATGCCCAGGAGCAGGCGCGCATCTTCGCCGAGATGGACAAGCTGCCGCTGTCGGCCGACGACAAGGCCTTCGTGATGGACGAGCTGCGCGCCAAGCTCGATGTCGATGCCGTGGCGGGTGCCGCGGCGACGCCGGAGGAGGCGGCCGAGATCTACGCGGCCTCGCTGCTCTCGATCGACGTCGATAACGCCGCCGAGCGCGGCTACCTCGCGATGTTGGCGGCACGGCTGAAACTCGACGACGCACTGGTTGCCCATCTGCATGGCAACGTCGCGGCCGCGACCGGCAAGAGCGTGCCGATCGCCGCCTGAGGGGCTCAGCGCCGTGCCGCCCGCGCGAGGAAGAACGAACCCACCGCGACGCCTGACGCGAGCAGCAGGTAGCCCACGGCGTAGGACTGGGTGAGGGCGAGCACGGCGCGGAACAGCAGCGGCGAGAGCAGCGCGCCGCCGAAGACGAAGAGCTGCGTGGCGCCGGTGAACTCGGCGGCACGGCCGGGCGGGGCGCGCGCGGCGCTCTCGGCCAGGAACACGCCGTTCCAGCCGACGGCGGTGCCGCCCAGGATCGTGAAGACGAGATAGACGGCGCCGGCCGGCCAGTCCGGCGTCGAGAAGGCCATGGTCGAGGCCGCCGCGACGACGATGGCGCCGATGCCGGCCAGCACCGCCGAAGGCCGGCGCAGCATGTCGGCCACCACGCCCCAGAAGATTCGGCCCAACGCGCCCGCGACGGTCGCCGCCGACAACAGCGTGCCGGCCAGCACGTACGACATCTTCAGGCCGTCGACGGCGTAGACGACGGTGAAGTTCACCACGATCGCCTGGGTGGCCGAGAACAGCAGGCCGATGAAGCACATCGGCCGCAGGATCGGGTCGCGCCAGGCGAGCCGCAGCGGCTCGAAGATCTCGGCGGCGCTGGGCAGCAGCCGGCCCGAGACGGTCGAGGTGCGTTCGTCGTCATAGAGTGCGCGCAATGGCTGGATGGCGAGCGCGGTGATCAGCGAGGTCACCCCGACCGAGGCCGCCGCCCATCGCCAGCCGTGGTCGAGCGCGAGGCTCGGCAGTATGGCGCCGCAGAGGGCGAAGCCCACGGGCACGCCGCTCTGCTTCAAGGAGAAGGTGACGTTGGCCAGGCGCCGCGGCGACACCCGCGCCAGGATGTGGGAGCTCGCGATCGTGAGCGGGCCCGACCCCAGCCCGACCACCAGCGCCGAGAGGGCGGCGAAGCCGACGCCGCCCGCTGCAAAGATGAAGGAGCCGACGGCCGCGACCGACAGGCCGATCTGGATGAAGCGGATGGGCCCGGTGCGGCGGCTGATGGCGCCGCCGCCCAGGGTCGACAGCATGGCGGCGAGATAGACCAGCGAGATGTAGTAGGCGACGTCGGCCGCCTCGACGCCGAGGTCGGGCGCCGCCGCCGGTGCCAGCACCGACGCCTGGTTGAAGGCCAGGGTCGACATGACCTGCACCAGCGTGAGGGAGATGAGTGCGATCAGGTAGCGACGCAGGTCGGTCGGCGCGGCGGACATTCCGCGGCGACTACTTCAGCGTCGCGAGGAAACCCTGGACCAACGGTTGCCAGATCGGCGCGCCGTCGGCGCTGCCGGCCAGGCTGTGGCCGTCGCGACCGAACGCACCGACCGGCCTAAAAGTCGCCTTGCCGCCAGCCGCGTCGTAGGCGGCGGCCATGCGCTTGGCGAGGGCGGGCTCGAAGAAGCTGTCGTTCTCGGCGTAGATCCACAGCAGCGGCACGCGCGCCGTGGCGCCGTACTTGGCCGCCGCCTGGACGAGCGCCTCGGGCGTGCAGTTGCCGATGCCGCCGCCCGGCAGCTTCTGGTGCCCGCCGCGACCGCCGGCGAAGTTCACCATGCCGGGCACACCCGGCGGGTTCTTGCTGGAGAGCGCCACCGTGGCCCAGCCGCCGGCCGACTGGCCGACGACGATGGTCCGGTCCGCCGCGACGTAGGGCTGCGTGCGCATGAAGTCGATCGTGGCCTGCACGTCGGCCGCGCTCTGCAGGCCGGCGCTATAATAGTCCGGCGTGTCGCAGCGGCCGTAGCCTTCGGCCCAGGCGCCACCGGTTTCGCCGTAGCCGCGCCGGAGCGGCAGGGCGACGACGTAGCCGCGGGCCAGGAACCACGACGACAGCGCCGAGAAGCGCGGCGGCTCCATCCTGGCGCGCTGCGAGCCGTCGGCCGGTGAGCCGTGATTGATGACGACCAGCGGTCGACGCGCCTCACCCGGGGGCTGCATCACCCGGGCGACCAGCGTCGAGCCGCCGGGGCCGGGGAGCTTCACGATCTGCTCCTGCGCCGCTGCCGGCCAGGCGAACAGGAAGGCAAGCAGCCAGAGAAGGGCGTGGCGGCGCATCATCGTCTCCTATCGTCCGCTGCGTCGGCCCGGCCGGCCACCGGCACCGGAGCCGGTGCGGACGCCCCGGAACACCCTGGAGTGCTGCATCTTGCCGAGATGGACGCCGACGTTGGCGCTGGCGGCCTGTCCCGGCAGTTCGAGTTCGTGGGCTTCGAGGCGGCGGATCTCGTCGCGCAGGCGGCCGGCTTCCTCGAACTCGAGATCGGCGGCGGCGGCGCGCATGCGCTTCTCGAGATCGGCGATGTGGGTGCGGAGATTGTGCCCGACCAGGTGCACGTCGCCCGAGACTCCGGTGTCGACGGTGTAATGGTCGCGCTCGGCGGTCGACTGCAGGATCTCGCCGATGTTCTTCTTGATCGACGCGGGCGTGATGCCGTTGGCCTCGTTGTACGCGACCTGCTTGGCGCGGCGGCGGTCGGTCTCGCTGATCGCGTACTTGATCGAGTCGGTCATCTTGTCGGCATAGAGGATGACCCGGCCGTCGATGTTGCGCGCGGCGCGGCCGATCGTCTGCACCAGCGACGTCGGCGAGCGCAGGAAACCTTCCTTGTCGGCGTCGAGGATGGCGACCAGCGCGCACTCGGGAATGTCGAGGCCCTCGCGCAGCAGGTTGATGCCGACCAGAACGTCGAAGGCGCCAAGGCGCAGGTCGCGGATGATTTCTATGCGCTCCAGCGTGTCGATGTCCGAGTGCAGGTAACGGCAGCGGATGCCGGCTTCGTGGAGATATTCGACGAGGTCCTCGGCCATGCGCTTGGTCAGCACGGTGACCAGCACGCGCTGTGATTTCTTCGCGCAGTCCTTGCACTCGGCGATCAGGTCGTCGACCTGCTTCTCGACCGGCCGGATGATGACGGTCGGATCGATCAGGCCGGTCGGCCGGATGATCTGCTCGATGAAGGCGCCCTGCGTGCGCTCCATCT
>JAUXRT010000184.1 GCA_030681635.1 Reyranella sp. | reverse complement strand
GACATCAAAGCCGGTCGATCGGAATCTTGAGGTATCGAACGCCGTTGTCCTCCGGCGGCGGCAGATTACCGGCCCGCATGTTCACCTGGACGGAAGGCAGGATGAGCTTCGGCATATCGAGCTTGGCGTCACGCGCGGTACGCAGGGCGACGAACTCTTCTTCGGTTACGCCATCGTGGACATGAATGTTGCTTGCCCGCTGCTCGGCCACCGTGCTCTCCCAGGCATAGCGGCGCCCGTTGGGTGCATAGTCGTGCCCGGTGAACAGGCGGGTCTCCGACGGCAGATCGAGGATGCGACGGATCGAGCGGTAGAGGACGTGCGCGTCGCCGCCGGGGAAGTCGGCACGGGCAGTGCCATAGTCCGGCATGAACAGCGTGTCGCCGATAAAGGCGGCGTCACCGATCACGTAGGTCAGGTCCGCGGGCGTGTGCCCGGGCGTGTGTATTGCCTGCGCTTCCAAGTCCCCGATGCGAAAGCGCTCGCCATCGGTGAATAGATGGTCGAACTGGCGCCCGTCAGCCACGAAAGCAGGCTCCGCGTTGAACACCGATTTGAATAGCTTCTGCGCCACGCGGATGTGCTCGCCGATGGCGATCCGGCCGCCAAGCTTCTCCTTCAGATAGGGCGCCGCCGACAGGTGATCGGCGTGTACATGGGTCTCCAGGAGCCACTCGACCCTCAGGTCTCTTGCCCGAATGGTCTCGATGAGGCGGTCTGCCGATTCCTTTGCGGTGCGGCCGGACTTTGGATCGAAGTCGAGGACGGAATCTACGATTGCGGCGGAACGGGTCGCCGGGTCGGCGACAATGTAGGTGACGGTATTGGTCGTCTCGTCGAACAGGGCGGCGACATCAGGTTTCATTGCGGCGTCTCCTTCAGCCGGTCGCGATGGTCATCGCGCGCTATTGACGATATGGTAATAATTCATATATGAGTCAAGTATGAAATTAGAGTTCGACCCAGCCACGCTCGAAGCTAACGCCGCCGAGGCGGAGGCGTTCCTTCGCTCGCTCGCCAGCCGCCATCGCCTGATGGTTCTGTGCAGCCTGATCGAAGGCGAGGTTTCGGCGGGAGAGCTGGGCCGCCGGCTCGGCCTCACCCAATCCAATCTTTCCCGCCATCTGGCGATGCTGCGGGAGGAGGGCCTGGTCGCCACCCGGCGCGAACGCACGACGATCCATTACCGGATCGCCTCGGAGCGCGTGCGGCCGATCCTGGAAGAGCTGTACCGGCTGTTTTGTGCTGGTCCTCGAACAACTTCGTAAGGAAAGCGCCTTGGAGAATTTCACCCCCGTTTCCGCCGCGCTTGGCGGCGTGCTGATCGGTCTCTCGGCCGTCCTGCTCTGGCTCACCCATGGCCGCATCGCCGGCATCAGCGGCATCGTGGGCGGGTTGCTCACCCCGCGGACCCGCGATGTCGGCTGGCGGGCCGCTTTCATTCTTGGCCTCATCGCCGGCCCGCCGATCGTCGCGGCGCTCGCCGGCGGCATGCCGCCGGTTGCGGTGACGTCCTCGGCCGGGTTGCTCATCGTGGGTGGCCTGCTGGTCGGCTACGGCACCCGCCTCGGCAGCGGTTGCACCAGCGGGCACGGCGTCTGTGGCCTCGCCCGTCTGTCGCCACGCTCGATCGTCGCGACGGGGGTCTTCCTTACGGCAGCGATCGCCACCGTGCTCGTCACCCGCCATCTGGTCGGAGTCTGACATGCTTCGGATCGTTACGGCCCTTGCGGCGGGGCTTCTGTTCGGGGCGGGGCTCACCGTTTCGCAGATGGTCAATCCCGCCAAGGTGATCGGCTTCCTCGACATCGGCGGGAACTGGGATCCGAGCCTGGCCTTCGTCCTTGCCGGCGCGGTCGGCACGGTGGCGCTGGGCTTCCTGGTCGTGCGACGGCGCTTGGCCGCGCCGCTCTTCGCCGCGGCATTCGATCCGCCGAGCGCCCGCGGCATCGATCGCAACCACGTCTTCGGCGCCGTGCTCTTTGGGATTGGCTGGGGGCTTGTCGGGCTCTGCCCCGGTCCGGCACTCGCCGCTCTCGCAATTGCCCCGGCCAAGGTCGCCCTGTTCGTTGGCGCCATGCTCGTCGGCATGGCCGGGTTCGCGGTCTTCCAGTCGCTCGCCGCCCGCCGGAAGCAAGCCCGGTAAGTCCAGCCACGGTCGTCGCCCAATCTTCAGGATTCACATGCACGACATTCTCGCGGTCCTTTCCGGCTCGCTCGTCGGCTTCTCACTGGGTCTAATCGGTGGCGGCGGATCGATCCTCGCCGTGCCTCTCCTGCTCTACGTCGTGGGAGTTTCCGACGCGCACATCGCAATCGGGACCAGCGCCGTCGCCGTGGCAGTGACCGCCTTCGCCAACCTTCTCCCGCATGCGCGCGCCGGGACGGTGAAGTGGCCGTGCGCCGCCACCTTCGCAGCCACCGGCGTCATGGGCGCACTCGTCGGCTCGACGGTCGGCAAGGAATTCAACGGCGACTATCTTCTGCTGCTGTTCGCGATCGTCATGATGCTGGTGGGCGCCTCCATGCTGCGCCCCAAGTCCAACGCGGGCGATCCTGGGGTGCGGATCACTTGGCCAATCGCCCGCCGGCTCGTCACGATTGGCTTCGCCACCGGCCTGCTGTACGGCTTTTACGGCATCGGGGGCGGCGTCCTCATCGTGCCCGGCATCATGCTGGGGAGCGGCATGCCGATCCTGAACGCGGTCGGGTCTTCGTTGTTTTCCGTGGGTGTGTTCGGCACCGCCACGGCGTCGAACTACGCGCTTACGGGACTGATCGACTGGTGGACCGCCGGGCTCTTCATCGCCGGCGGCGCCGTCGCCGGCGCGTTCGGAATGCGCGCGGCAGTGCGGCTTGCCCACCACAAGGGCCTCCTGAACCGTGTCTTCGCCGTGATCGTCATCGTTGTGGCCCTCTATATGCTGTTGCGCAGCCTCAGGGTGATCGGCGTGCTGTGAAGCGCGAAACGATGCGCATCGTCATGAATAAGGCACGATATAGTGGACTTTCTTGCGGTCGATCTGATCCGTTCCGGCGCCACTCTTTACCGGCAGGAGGTAGCGCAGCTGACCCCTCCAGTCGTGGTGTGGATGTGGGTGATGCGACTCGTGTTCTTCGGCGGTCTACTGCTGTTCCCAAAACGCGAGGCGGTTGCCGTTGTCGGCACCATGTTGGCGACGGCCCTGTTGATATTTGCGATCAAAGGACTTTTCGTCGCCGTACCGG
>JAUXRT010000154.1 GCA_030681635.1 Reyranella sp. | reverse complement strand
CCCGACTCGCCCACCACGCCCAAGGTCTCGCCACGGTCGATCGTAAGATCGACGCCGTCGACCGCGCGGACCATGCCGTCGTCGGTCTTGAACCAGGTTTTGAGCCCACGAATATCCAGCAGCGGTTCAGCCACGATGCGCGTGCTCACAGAACGCGGCGCGGATCGAGCGCGTCGCGCAGACCGTCGCCGATGAAATTGATGGTGATCACGGCCAGGAAGATCGCCAATCCCGGGAACAGCACCCAGTGCGGGGCGATGTCGAGATAGTCCTTGGCATCGCGCAGCACGCTGCCCCAGGTCGGGATGTCGGACGGGAAACCCAGACCAAGGAATGAAAGTGTCGATTCGGCGATGATGGCGGCGGCGACGTCGATGGTGCCGGCCACGATCACCGGGCCCAACGCGTTGGGCAGGATGTGCTGGATCACCAGGCGCACCCGGGAAGCGCCCAGCGCCCGCGCCGCCTCGACGAATTCCTTTTCGCGCAGGGACAGGAACTGGGCCCGCACCAGGCGGGCGACCTGCATCCAGCGCAGGCCGCCGATCACGACCACGATCAGCACGAAGGCGCCGCCCTCCGGCCCCAGCACCGATTTCACCGAATCGCGGAACAGGTAGGTCAACAGCAGCAGCAGCGGCAGCAGCGGCAGCGACAGGAACAGGTCGGTCACCCACATCAGGGCGGCGTCGACCCAGCCGGTCGACATGCCGGCCAGGGCGCCGACCAGGACGCCGACCACCACCGCCACGACCATGGCGGCGAGGCCGACGGCCAGCGAGATGCGGCCGCCGTAGATGAGGCGCGCCAGGAGGTCCTGGCCGAGGTCGTCGGTGCCGAGCGGGTGCGCCCACGATGGGCCCTGGAGCTTGGCGGCGAAGTCGATCTCGTTGATCGCCACCGGCCAGACGAACGGCCCCAGCGCGACGATGGCGATCAGCAGAAACAGGATGACGCTGCTCGCCACGGCAAGCCGGTGATGGCGAAAGCGGCGCCAGGCCTCCCCCGTCGGCGTGGTCGGCGGCCGGCTCTTGCGCGGCGCGACCACGACAGGGGCGGCGGCGTCAGCGGAAAGCGATGCGGGGGTCGAGCCAGCCATACAGGATATCTGCAATCAGGTTGAAGAGGACGACGAGACAGGCGAACACGAAGGTGACGGCCATCACCACCGGCGTGTCGTTGGCGAGCATGGCCGAGATCAGCAGCGAGCCGATGCCGGGAATGCGGAAGATCTGCTCGGTAACGATGGCGCCGCCGAACACGATCGGCATCTGCAGCGCGACAAGGGTGACCACCGGGATCAGGGCGTTGCGCACCACATGCTTGGTGATGACCTTGCGCTCGCCGATGCCCTTGGAGCGCGCCGTGGTGACATAGTCGAGCTTGATGACGTCGAGCACCGAGGAGCGGACGAAGCGCACCAGCGAGGCGCCCTGGAACAGGCCCAGCACCATCACCGGCATGATCGCCTGCTTGATGTGCTCCCAGTAGAACTGCCAGCCCGTGGCGTCGATGTTGGCGCGATAGACGAAGGGCAGCCAGTCGAGCTGGATCGAGAATATCAGGATGAACAGCAGCCCAGTGAAGAACGTCGGCAGCGAGAAGCCGATGAAGGCGAAGGTGTTGGCGACCTGGTCGAACACCGAATAGGGCCGGGTCGCGGCCAGCACGCCGACCGGCAAGGCCACCAGGATGGCGATGATCTGCGAGGAGCCGATCACGATCAGAGTGACCGGCAGGCGTTGCAGGATGAGCTGGTCGACGTCGACGCGGCTGACGAACGAGAAGCCCCAGTCGCCCTGCAGCATGGCGAACAGCCAGTGGATGTAGCGGGTCCACACGGGATCATCGAGGCCGAACTTGGCGCGGAGCGCTGCGCGCACCTCGGGCGGAACGGCGGGGTTGGTCGCCAGTTCCTCGAACGGGTCGCCGGGCGCCAGCGCCAGGATGGTGAACAGCACGAGGCTGATCCCGAGCAGGCTGGGAATCGCGATCAGAAGTCGCCGGATCACATATTGACGGGACAATCGATACCTATGGAGCGATGCCTATCGAAAAAGGCCACCATCCCCCGACACGCCGCCGGGGGATGGGGCCAAGCGCAAATTACGCCTTGAACCAGTCAGACAGATCGGACGTGTTGTTGTCCCAGCCGCTGATGTTGGCGTTGAGCTTGCTGGCCAGCGCCGAGACGGTCGGCCGCTGCACGACACCCAGGACCACGCCGTTCTGGACCGCCATGTCGTTCATCTTGACGAACATCGCGGTGCGCTTGATGGGGTCGAGCTCGTTCTCGGAGGCCCGGAAGACCTTGTCGTATTCCTCGTTCCGCCACCGCGTGATGTTCCGGCCCTGCCACTTGTTGTCCTTGGTGGCGACCTCCCACGAGGTGAACTGGTTCATGAACACCTGCGGGTCCGGCTGCGACATGGTGGTCGTGTACATCTGAAGGTCGCAGTAGAACTTGGTGTAGGTGTCCGGGTTGGCGACGTCGGACGAGAAGAACACCGAGGCCGTCACCGACTTCAGCTCCATGTCGATGCCGGCCTTCTGCGCCGACTGCTTGACGATCGCCTGGGTCTTCTGCCGCGGCTGGTTGATCGACGTCTGATAGACGAACTTCAGCTTCTTGCCGTCCTTGGCACGGATGCCATCGGCACCCTTCTTCCAGCCGGCCTTCTCGAGGATGTCGTTGGCCTTGTCGACGTTGAAGTCGACCGGGTTGGCCTTCGAGCGGAAGCGCGGCGGGTTGTTCAGGAAGTCGCGCGTCGCCGGGCCGGTGCGGCCGTAGATGTGCTGCTCGATCGACTTGTTGTCGATGATCAGCGCGATCGCCTGGCGCACCGCCGGATCGCTGAGCGTCGGGTGCTTGGTCTTGATGCTCGAACGCTCGCCGTCGACCTCGGTCCACGGATCGGTCGTGTTGAGCTGCATATGCTCGATGTTGCCGCCCGGCGTGACCTGGACGCGGCCTTTGCCGCCCTTCTCCAGGCGCGTCAGGATCTCGTCCTCGACCTGCATGTTCCAGGCGAAGTCGAATTCGCCGGTCTGCAGCACGGCACGCGCCGCCGACACGGCATCGCCGCCGCCCTTCATCTCGATCGAGTCGAAGTGGGGCTTGTTGGCCTGGTGATAGTTCGGGTTGATCACACCCGTCACCAGATCGCCCGGCTTGAAGTCCTTGAACAGGTAGGGGCCGGTGCCGACCGGCTTGAGGTTGGTCGGTGCGTCGCGCGACTTGGCGCCGATGAACTCGGCGAACAGATGCTTGGGAATCAACATGCCGCGCGTGCCGACATAGGCATCCGCCCAGAACGGCGTCGGCTTGGCGAACTTCACGACGATGGTGAACTGGTCGACCTTCTCGACCATCACGTCCTGGTAGGAGCCGATCGTGACCGAGGCGGTCGCCGGATCCTTGGCGTATTCCCAGTTGAAGACGGCGTCGTCGGCGGTGAACGGCTTGCCGTCGTGCCAGGTCACGCCCTGCTTCAGCTTCCACGTCACCGACTTGCCGTCGGCGGACAGGCCGCCGTTCTCGCGGGTCGGGATCTCGGCGGCGAGCTTGGCCTGCAGATTGCCCTCGGAGTCCCAGGCGGCCAGCGGCTCGTAGAACAGGCGCGAGCCGTCCTGGTCCTTGGTGCCGACGGCGAAATGCGGGTTCAGCAAGGTCGGGCCCTGCCACCACAGCACTTTCAGCGGACCGCCGCCGCCGCGCTTGGTCGGCTTGTAGGTGTTCTTGGCCTGCGCCATGGCGACGCCGGAATGGACCAGAAGCTGGGTGGCAAATGGCGCGGCAATGCCCACCGCCATCA
>JAUXRT010000147.1 GCA_030681635.1 Reyranella sp. | reverse complement strand
CGTGCTCGACCACTATCAGTTCGCGGGCGAGCACATGAAGAACCAGCGCGGCTACGAGTACTACGCCAAGATGAACGAGAAGCTTGCCGTCTACGGCGACCAGAAGGCGATCGAGTTCTTCGCCGACCTGCAGGTCTACGGCACGCCGGAGCAGGTCTACGAAAAGATCATGAAGATCCACCAGCAGACCAACAATTCGGCCTATGTCGGCGTCTTCTCCTATGCCGGCATGGCGCACGAGGAAGCGGCGCGGAACCTGCGCCTGTTCGCAAGCACAGTGATGCCGGAGCTGAAGAAGTTCGACGCCGGCGCCGCCGTCGACCGCGCCCAGCCGCTGCCCGACCTGCGCTTTACGGTTGCCGCCGAATAGGGTGGGCGTAAGCTGGTGCTGTTGTCCCCCTGCGGGACGACGGGAGTTGCACATGCCGAAGACGACGGTTCCGGCTGGTGTCCTGGCAATGCTCGCGACGGTGGCCTGCGCCGACACGGGGTATGACGGATATGTGCCGAGCCCCTCCTACAATTCCAGCCCAACCAACTACGGCACGACCAGCTACAGCACCCCGCCAAGCAGCAGTTCCTCGAAGCCGGACCCGCGCTCGAGCACCTATGTCCGCCGCGACGGTACGGTTGTCGTCGTCGACCGTTATGCGGACGGCACCAAGACCTATGCCGACTCACGCGGCAACTACGGCGTGAAGGCGCCGTACTACGACAGCGGCAGTCGCTCGCGCCGGCGCTAGCTGTCCCCAAAGGTCGCCTCACCTCTGGCGCATGAGGGCTGCTGCGCTAAGGTGCCGGGCGATGACAGTGCCCCCACCCGATGCTGGCTGACCTGAAAGCGGCCTGGCACCTGCGCGGGCCGTCGATCGGCCCCCGCCGGCTCGTCTATGTCGCCGTGCTGATCCTCCTGGCGGGCTTGAGCGACGGCGTGGGTCTGGTGCTTCTCGTGCCACTGCTGAGTTCGCTCGGAGCGCCGATGCCCGTCATGACGGGCGCGGCCGCCTGGCTCTTCGCCCTTTTGCCCGGCACGCTGGCGGGCCTGCTGCTGCTGTTCGTGGGCGTCGCCGTCCTGCGCGCCGTCGTTGCCCGCCTGCAGAGCAACGCCATTGCGCGGCTGCGCTTCGACTATGCCATCGATCTCAAGACCCGGACCTATGCCGCCATCGCCAACGCCTCATGGTCGTACCTCAGGCGCAAGCGGACGGCGGATTTCCACGCGCTCTTCGCCTCCGAGATCGACCGCATCGAGCATAGCGTCCAGTTGTTGCTGGAAGTCCCCGCCCGCTTCGTCATCTTCCTGGCGCACATCGCCATCGGCGTCGCGATCGCGCCCGCCTTCTCGGCCCTGGCCATTGCCTTGGGCCTTTGCCTGATGTGGGGGCTGCGGCGCCGGCTGACCGAAAGCCGGCGGCTCGGTGACATCGTCTCCGAAGCGAGCCTGCGCGTGAACCGCGAGATCACCGAGTTCCTGCAAGCCCTCAAGCTGACCAAGGCCTACGGCGCCGAGGCGCAGCATGTCCGCGCCTTCTCCGACGCCGTTCAGCAGGCCGAGGGCGCCAGTCTCGTCAGCCGCCGCCTGCTGGCCAACACGGAGCTGATCCTGGAGATCGCCACGGCTGTGGTGCTGGCCGCCCTCCTCTGGCTGGCCGCCGGCTGGCTCGAACTGCCGTTGGCCAGCCTTCTCGTCCTGATCCTGGTGTTCCAGCGAATCATGCCGAAGTTCCAGGAAATCCAGGGCATGGCACAGGAGTTCGTCCATTCCTCGTCGGCTTTCCGAATCGTCGCCGCGACCATCGCAGATTGCGACGCCGCGGCCGACCGGACCGGACAGGCACCGCAGGGCGCCGTCCCGTTCGATCGGGAATTGCGCCTCGAGGGCGTGGACTTCGGCTACGACGCGGCGGCGGGCGACGTGCTCAGCGGCATCGATCTCGCGCTGCCGGCGGGCTCCCTCACCGTGCTGTCGGGCGTGTCGGGCGCGGGCAAGAGCACGCTGCTCGATCTGGTCGGCGGATTGATCGTGCCCGCGACGGGGCGGATCCTGGTCGATGGCGTCGAGTTGACGGCCGCTCTCGCGCCGGCCTGGCGCCGGTCGGTCGGCTACATGGCGCAGGAAGCCTTCCTGTTCCACGATTCGATCCGGGCCAACCTCGCCTGGGCTGATCCCACGGCATCGGATGAGCGGATGCTGGACGTGCTGCAGCAGGCGGGGCTGACCGAGCTTCTGCGCGACCTGCCGCGGGGACTGGACACCGTCGTCGGCGACCGCGGCACCAGCCTCTCGGGCGGCGAACGCCAGCGGCTGGCGCTGGCGCGAACGCTGCTGCGCGCGCCGCGGCTGATCCTGCTCGACGAGCCAGCCAGTGCCCTCGATGCCCGGAACGAGGAACGCCTGCTCGACACGATCGCCGGCCTGTGTGGGCAGACGACGATCATGCTGGTCACGCACCGGCCGGCGGCGATCGCCGGCGCCGACCGCTATCTCACGCTCGTCGACGGCAAGCTGGTGACGGCGAGCCCAAGCGCCCCGGAATCGAAATCCCCATTGGCGTCGTAGACGATCCAGCCCCGGGCGGGCGGACCCGCCGCATCGCCGAGGACGACCCCGTCGCAGAGCAAGCCGGCGACATAGCTGAAGGTGCCGAGCGCCGTAACGAGAATGTCGGCCTCGATCATCTCCTGCATGCTCCACAACGGATCGGCATCGAGGAAAAGTGCGGACGCCGGCACGTCGAGCGCGCGGAACTCGTCGGCCTGTCCCTGAGAAAAGACGCGCAGCGAATAATCGATCCCCTGAGCTTCGAGCGCAGCACGCAGCCGCGCGAGAATGCGGCCCAGCTTCGACAGGTCGGTCGAATCCTCGGCATGAAAATCGTGGCGGTTGCGACGGCGGGCATGGACGCAGACGGAAAGAATCTCGTTCCGCCGCGGCGACTTGTTGACGTAGTACCTGCGGCGGAACTCGCGGATGGTCGCGTCGTCGAAGGCGGGTTCGTCCTCTTCGAGGCCGAAAAGCGCATGAAGCGCGGGGAAGGTGAAAGCGTAGTTGACCGTGTCCTGGTCGCTGCCATCGTTCCGGACCTCGCCCTCGCCCAGATTGAAGTGCCGCTCCCAGGCATCGGCCCAGGCCGGCATCGGCCGGTCGGCGTGATGGATGTGCGAAAACGGCGTGTGGACATAGGTGAGGCCGGCACGGCGGGCGAAGTCGATCGCCCGCATCGTCATCAGCGCCTGCGAGCCCGCGCCTTCATCCGTGGAGGCGTCGCTGGTGATCCTCCCGAGTTTCGGTCCGCCGCAGAGCTGGCGGAGCCAGGCGCGAAACAGCACGTCATGCGGCGTGAAATACGGTTTGCGGCCAAGCGCCGCCTTCACGATGTTCCTGGTCCAGCTTCGGACATAGCCCAGCGATCCCCGGAGCAGGAATCCCCACGCCGCACCCCTCGCTGCCTGTCCGGGCGATGTCATTCTCCGGGAGAGGTCTCTTCGAATATCCGCTCGGCCAACGGCAGGTGCCTGAGCAGAAGGGGTTCGAAGTTGGTGTATTCACGAAGCGCTTTGACGATGGCGAACAGGCGCGTCCTGAACGGCGGCAGCGCCGCCCGTGGGTCGATCAACGGCCGTTCGAAGCGGGTCGTCTTCACATCCCGCGACCGGAATTCCAGGGCCAGGCTCACGCGCGGCACGGTACTGCCGGAGTTCGCACCACCCCAGTGAAGCACGTCACCGCGCCAGCCGATCAGCGAGCCCGACGGCACCGGCAGCGCCACCACGTCCTGCAGCGTCTTGCGGAACAATATATTCGGCAGGCTGTCCTGGGCTTTGGTCGCCTCGGTAACCTCGCGCGACCTGGAAGCGGGCACCAGGAACATGCACCCGTTCTCGACGGTGGCATCCGACAGCGAAATCCAGAGCGACAGGAACGTGTCGTCGCCTCCCCGGTAGTCGTCATGCGGGCGCCATCCGGCCACACCCTTTGCGTCCGGCACCCAGTGCGCCCAGACGACGGTGTTCTGGGCGAAGCCCGCGCCAAGCGACGCCTCGAGAAAGGCGGATATCGCCGGGGATCGCGCGATGCTCCAGAAGTCGTCGTAGACGAAGGCGAAGGCCGCCGGCCAGCCATCGGCCCGAACCGCCCTGACAATGTCGTGCATCCTGTCGATCCGCCGGCGATCGAATACCTGCTTCAGGCAGAAGTAGCCGTCTTCATCGAGACGGTTTTTCTCGCGAACGGCATCCTGCGGCGCGATTTGCGCATGGTCGCCAGAGCCGATCGGCTCCTCGATCGCGGCAAAGGGTGCCAGACGCCGCCACCGGTCGACATCGAGCGCCGCTTCAAATCGCTCCGCCATCTGGCTCGGCGACAGTTCCGCCTGTTTCAGCAGCGCCTCTGCCGTACCGATCGACTTGTCGGGCGTGGCCCTCATCCCCGGAAGGGCTCGCCCGGCAGCAAGGCCCCGCGAACATGCGAGAACAGCGGCCGCATCTCCTCGGGAAGGCCCTCGATGAAGGCCGGATCGAAAACCAGACGCTGCTGGGCCGCCTTGATGAAGTTGACGGGGTCCTGATACCAGCGCCGCGCATAGGTGGCGTAGACCATCGGCCGGGGCCGGTCGGACAGGTTTGGCGCGCCGCTGTGGATGAGCCTGAAGTCCCACATCAGGCAGGACCCCACCGGGATGACCGGCTGCTCGGGCGGCACCTCGGGGCGATCCTTCAGCCGGTGGCTGCCCGGCCAGACGGCGGTGGTCCCCGAGACCTCGTTCATTTCAACCAGGGGCAGCGCGAAGGTGAGCGCGTGGGCGGGCAGGAGCGTCGAGATCTCCGAGCCGAACAAGGGCGGGCCGTCGGGATGGGGATGCTGCGCTTCGGACCCGCTGAGCGAGATGATGGCGCCGAAGGCCTCGAGGACGGCCTCCCTGCCGAGGACCTCGCGCACCAGCGCGATCACATAGGGGTTGGCGAACACCAGGGGAGCGCCGAGGTTGCCGGAAAGATGAAGCGGGATCATGAAGCGCTTGTTGCCGACCTGCAGCGAATCCTCGGGCTCGCGATCTGCTATGTAGTCCCTGTATCGATCGTTGAATTCGTCGTGCAGGGCCCGAACGGTGTCTTCGGGGATAATGTGATCGAGGATCGCGTAGCCATGCCGCTCAAAACAAGCAGTCGCCGCGCGAATCTGCTCGGATTGGGCGAGAGCGTCGGTCGGAAGGCCCCGGCAGTCGATTCTTATCATGCGTACCGCTTACGCCTCCGGTATGGCTGTTTCAACAATCGAGGAAGTCAAAGCGTTCTGCAACAGTCCCCGAAGGCGCCGCCCCGCCAGGAGCCTGCGTGAAAGCCCGTCATCGCTACAGAGTCTACGGCCTCGTGATCGAGAGCGAGCTGCGCCTGACCTCGGTCGAGGAAGTTGCCGACGGCGACGGTGAGCCCGCGGTCACGCTCGGCTTCGCACCGCCCGACTATTTCCGCACGGTCGCCCCGGCCCGCGCCACCGACCCCGACGACTGGGTCCAGCATGCCGTGCTGGGCGACGGCAGCGTCTACATGAAGGCCGATGGTGCCTTCGAGACCCTGATCTCCGCCGACGGACGAACCGTGACCTGCGGAAGGTTGGGCGATATCGACCAGAGGTCTTTCGAAGCCAACCTGCTGAACTTCGTCATGAGCGCCTCCCTCACGCTGCAGGGCGAAGAGACGCTCCACTCGACCGTGCTCGACGTCGACGGCCGCGCGGTCGGGTTGCTTGGCCTCAGCGGCGCGGGCAAGTCGACGCTTGCCGCATTCCTCATCAGCCGGGGCGCCGACCTCATCACCGACGACATGTTGCGCGTGAAATTTGCCGACGGATCGGTGTTGGCCTACGCCGGCCCCTACCGGCTAAAACTGCTCGACGAGCCCGGCACCGGCTTCCTGCCCGGCGCGGTGGCGGACGGCTTTTTCAACTCGCTGAGCGGCAAGATCATGGTCCAGCCGCGTGCCGCCGTGCCGCGCCGCCGCGCGCCCACGCCGCTCGCCGCCCTGTTCCATCTCGGCCACCCCGACGACCAGCCCACCGTCGGGCCCGCCGTCCAGAAGGTCTCCCGCGCACGCCTGGGCGGCGTCGAACTCGCCCGGGTGATCATATCGTCGACGATGGACACACGGTATGCTCGGCCCGACCGGCTGACGCGGCAGATCGAGTTCGCCGCTCGTGTCGCCGAGGCGCTTCCGGTCTACGAGTTGCGCTATCCCAGGAGCGTCGAGGCGATGGACGAGGTTGCGGCCGAAATCCGCCGGGCGATCGCGGCGTGACGCGACTGGCCGCCTACTTCGCCTTGCCACGCCGCGATCGGGCGCTGTTGATCGAGGCGTTCACGACGCTCGTCCTCGTCCGGGCCGCGCTGCATCTGGTCACGATCGACCGCCTGCGTGCCTGGGCCGGCCATCTCAAGCAGGGAACCACGCCGGTCGACCGCGTCGTCTGGGCGGTTCGCGCGGCCTCGCGACGAATGCCCGGCGCGACGTGCCTGTGCTCGGCCCTTGCGCTGCAGCGTCTGCTGTCGGCACAAGGGCACGCCTCCGAGCTTCACATCGGCGTCGCGCACGAACCGAAAGGCATCGCGGCCCACGCCTGGATCCTTCATGAAGGACGCGTGCTGATCGGCGAGGAGGGCCAGGACCGCTACACGGTGCTCACGACCTGGCGGGCTGGCTAGAGTTGTTCGCCGCGGTCTTCAATCTTCACGCCGAGTCGCTGGATGTGCACCAGCTTGGCGATGCATCCGACGTCAAGCTGTTCGGCGACGCCGGCCGGGCCGCCTTCGTCTGCTCCACCGCCGATTCGTCCGGCCCGCCCGGCGAGGAAAGCGTCCTTCATTCCCTCGGCGGCCGCTACTGGATCGTCGGGCGCATCCGGCTCGATGCGGGCCGCGAACTCCAGGCACGACTGGCGGCGGAGATCGGAAATCCGCCCGAGGCGATCCCCGACGCGCTGCTGTGCCTGCATGCCTATGCAAGGTGGGGCGAACGGTTCACGGAATTTCTCGCCGGCGATTTCGCCTTCGCCCTGTGGGACGACGAACGGCAAAGCCTGATCGCCGTCCGCGACCAGATGGGCGTGCGGCTGCTGTTCCATGCCCGGAAGGGAAACACCTGGTTCGTCGGCGATTCGCTCGACTGGATCGCGGCCCGGGCGTCGACCGGCCGCGATCTCGACGACTACTGGATTGCCGACTTCCTGACCGGCGGCTGCTCGCGCGAGTTCGAGCGGACCATCTACCGCGACATCCAGCGGCTTGCGCCCGCCCATACCCTGAAGCTGAACCAGGCAGGTGCTGCCATCCGCAGCTACTGGCGCCTGAATGTCGTCGAGCCGGTTTATTTCCGCGATCCCAGGACCTACACCGAGCGCTTTCGCGAACTGCTGTCGCTTGCCGTTGCCGACCGGCTGCCGGCAGGCCGGGTGGGCATCGCCTTGAGCGGCGGCCTCGATTCCACGGCACTCGCCGCCAGCACCCTCGATGTAACGGCTGATGCCTCGCGGATTGTCGCCGAATGCGAACACTATGAGGAGGCGATGCACATCAGGGAGGATTACTTCGCCTCCCTCGCCGCGCGCCGTCTCGGAATCGACCTGCGCATCAGGGTGGTCGACGAGCTTGTCTACGATCCGCAATGGCGCGCGCGCGACATAAGGTCGGCCGAGCCGTCGATCTCGATCCTCAACGCCTACAACATCCGCCAGATCGACGGCGACAGGGCACGCGCCGCCCCGGTCTGGCTCGAAGGCGAAGGGCCGGACAATGCCCTCACCCTGGAACGGAACAGCTATCTCGGATGGCTGTTCGGGCGGCGATCGTGGGGCCGGCTCGCCGGCGCGCTGCTCCAGTATGCAAGGGTCAAGGGCATCGCCGGATGGACCCAGACGCTGCGGCGCCATGCCGGTCCGCAGCCGGAGGCCAAACGCCCCGACACGCCGCCGCCATGGCTGAACCGGGATTTCGCCGAACGCCTGAAGCTGGCGGAGCGTCTGGCGACCCTCGGCGAAGGCGGCGACACATCTCATCCGTGGCGTCCCCTGGCGATAGCCTCTTTCACGAGCCCCTTCTGGCAGAACGATCTCGACGACATGAATTTCCGCGAGCAGCTGGCGCCGATCGTGCGGCGTCATCCCTACCTCGACCTCCGCGTCACCGACTTCATGCTCTCCGTGCCGCCGGTTCCCTGGGGCTGGAAAAAGCACCTGATGCGCGAGGCCATGCGGGACCGGCTGCCCGCCGAAGTGCTCGGCCGCGAGAAGACGCCGCTGGCGTGCTACCCGGACGTCGCATCGATGCGGAAGCACGGCCTGCCCGAACCTTCCCGGGGAAGCCGGTTCGAGCGCTACGTCGACCGGCAGCAGTTGCCGACCGTGCAGGCGTCGGAAACCGAGATCTATTTCGCCATGGCAGCCTATAGCCTCGACCACTGGCTGACCCACAACTGACCCTGGGAGGGCGTCTCTGGCGCCGGGAGATCACAATTTATTGCATTTGATCTGCAGGGAAACTCTTGATAAATTCGCGGCAACGCTTGAAAGGAACGATCAGGCGAATTTCCGCTCGTCTCCGTCGACGGGCTTCAGGACGAATCGGAATGGTCCAGTCCCCGGTGGTCTTCAAGCGGTCGACACAGCAGGTTTCCTGCAAGATCAACGACGAGGTTGCGATTCTGGATCTGGACCGTGCGCTCTATTTCGGGCTCAAGGGCGTCGGCGTCCACATCTGGGATTCACTCGAACAACCCCGGTCGGTGGCCGACCTTTGTGCTTCGATCCAGGCTGAATTCGATGTATCGGAGGCTGCCTGCCAGGCCGACGTGGTGCAGATCCTGGCGCGTCTTGAGGAAGAGCGCCTCGTCGAGAAGACAGGATGAAGTGAAGGGCCATGCCATGATGGACAAATCGACGGAAACGACTGAAGAGGCCTCCGGCCCGGAACTGGCCCTGGCAAAGAAGGCCTACGAGAAGCCCGTCCTCACCAGGCTGGGGGCACTGCGCGAGCTGACCATGACCAAGAGCAACACCGGCGGCAAAGACGGGAAGAACAACCGCTTCACCGGGCGCGGCGGCCGGCATCTGATCAGCGACTCGCGCTCCTGATCCGGCCCGGCCTTATCCGGCCTGGATCGACGCCGAGCGCCCTCTCGGCCGGTACGGTCGCTGGTTCCAGCTCACGCATAATTGGGGTCGCCGGTGCCGGGCGTTCGAACAGGCGGCGCTGAATTCGACCTGCTCTGCCTGGCGGTGCGGCCTGCTCCGGATTTGGCGCGCCTCCGGGACTTGCTTCGCAACGGATTGGACTACCCGCTGCTCGCCCGACTGGCCGAAGGCCACGGCGTGCGGCCCCAACTTTTCCAATGCCTGAACGACCTCGCCTGGGAAGCCGTCCCGGAGTTCGAGAGAAGCTCGCTCGAACTTTTTCGCCAGCAACATCTCGTGCGAACGCTGACCTTGTCGAGCGAACTCCGCCGCATGGCGGCGGCGTTTGACGACAAGGCCATCCCCTTCGCCGCCTTCAAGGGCCCCGCCCTGGCGATCGCTCTCTACGGCGACCTCGCCCTGCGTGAATACAACGACATCGACGTGCTGGTGTCCGAGGACCGGCTGGACGACGCCGAGGACGTGCTGGCTTCCCTGGGATACCGGAGCGCCCAGGGCGACCGGGCCTTCCGGCGGGCCTTCCTCGCCCATCTGCGGCAACACGCCTTCGCACGTGCCGACGGCGAGGCCGCGATCGACCTGCACTGGGCGTTGAGCGGCACCCATGTGCCGTTTCCCCTGAAGACGGAAGATGCCTGGAACGACCTCGGCCGGATATCGATCGGCGATCGCGACATTCCGACCGTCGCTGGCGCCAACCTGGCACTGTTGCTGGCCGGCCATGGAACGAAAGAAGTGTGGAAGCTGCTGAAGTGGGTCCAGGATTTCGCCCTGACGATCGATCGCCACCGCGATCTCGACTGGTCCGCGATCCACCGGCGCGCACAGGGCCAGGGCTGTGGCGATGCGGTTCTTCTCGGCTGTGCGATGGTGCAGGAGCTGCTCGATGTCGCGCCACCCGACGCCCTGGCAGCCCTCGTCGCGCAAAGCGATCGGGTCCGTACCCGCGCACTGTTGCTGGCCGGCCGCATGCGCACGGGACAGCTGCCCTCGTCGGAAGGTGAAAACTTCGTCGACCTCGAGCTGTGCGACAGCCGGTTGGACAGGATCAAAGGCGCCCTCAGCATCGCCTTCACGCCGACTCCCGGCGACTACGCCGCCCTGAAGCTGCCTCAGGCGCTTTGGGGGGCGTACTATGCGACACGCCCGTTCCGGCTCGCCTTCAAGGCGATCGCGGGAAATGGCTGAGACGTGCGAACACCTGACATGAACGACGCAGCCGACGGCTATCGGACCGACATCGACTATACCTACAGCTATCACAGCGAACTCAACCCGCTGCGGCTGCGGCTTGCCTTCCTGAGTGCCGGCCTGCCGGCGCCGGCGGTCGGGACAGCCTGCGAACTGGGTTTCGGCCAGGGCGTGAGCCTCGCCATCCATGCCGCGGCATCGGCGGTGCGCTGGCACGGCACCGACATCACTCCCGCCCATGCCGGCTTTGCCCAAAACCTCGCCGCGGCCGCGGGCGCCGAGGTTGGCCTCCACAGCGACTCCTTCGTCGACTTCTCCGGTCGTGACCTGCCGATGTTCGACTACATCGGCCTGCACGGCGTGTGGAGCTGGATCTCCGACGGCAATCGCGACGCGATCGTGGCTTTCATCCGGCGCCGCCTGAAGCCGGGCGGTGTCGTCTACATGGGCTACAACGCGCTGCCCGGCTGGGCGGCGTTTTCGCCGCTGCGCCATCTGTTGGTCGAGCATGCGAACCGGACCGGCAGCGAGGGTACGCCCATTGCCGAGCGCATCGACGATGCCGTCGGTTTCCTGGACCGGCTGCTGGCGACCAACCCGGCGTTTGCCCGCGACAATCCCGGGATCGTCGACAGCTTCAAGGCCCTGCGGGAGGACGATCGTCACTACCTGGCGCACGAATTCTTCAACCGCGACTGGCAGCCGATGCACTTTACGACCGTCACCCGCTGGCTGGCACCGGCCGACGTCGGCTACGCCTGCTCGACCGACTTTGCCGATCACATCGATTCAATGGGCCTGTCCGCCGCGCAACGGAGCCTGCTGGCGGACGTCGGCGACAGCGGGTTGCGCGAGACGGTCAAGGACCTGATCGTCAACCCGCGCTTCCGCCGCGACTATTGGGTCAAGGGTACCGGACAGCTCTCCACCACCGACCGCGCCGAAGCGCTCCGCGGCGAGCGGGTGGTCGCGGTAGTGCGACCGCTGGAATTGCCGCTCAAGCTGCGTGCCGCCCTGGCGCTCGGCCAGACCGGCCCGGGCGAGGCGGCGTATGGCGCGGTGCTCGAGGTGCTGGGCGACGGCAAGGTCAGGTCGCTCGGCCAAATCGAGCAGGTGCTGCAGCCCAAGGGCATTTCGCTCAGTCAGATCGCCGAGGCCGCGATCCTGATCGCCAGCTGCGACCTGATCCAGGCGGCGCAGGACGAGCAGGTCACGGCCCGGGTGCGGCCGCGAACCGACAGGCTCAACACCCATCTGATCGCCAGCGCCCGCACCGTGGGCGATGTCCACGCCCTCGCCAGCCCCGTTACCGGCGGCGGCATTGCCGTCGGCCGGACGCAGCAGCTTTTCCTGGCCGAGATCCGCGCCGGCAAGAAGCGGCCGGACGAATGGGCAAGAGCGGCCGCAAAAGTCCTCCCGGCGGAGCCCCTTGCCGACCTGATCGATCAGGCCCGCGCCTTCGCCGACGGGGAGTTGCCGACACTGCGGGCGCTCCAGGTCGTTTGAGGGGCCCAATTTTTGCATTGAATCAACAACTTGCGGCGTAATGCCCGACCCTGTCCCGGCCTATGCGGAATGGTCATTGCGATCATGTAGATGGCAGGTCAGAAGTCATCGCCGCGGCGGTTCTGCCACGAAGGAGACGCACCATGAGTTCCACGCCTGTAATGCGTCCCGACTTCGAGCGCATTGCGCTTCTTCTTCAGGGTGGCGGCGCGCTGGGCTCCTACCAGGCCGGGGCCTACCAGGCGCTGGCCGAGGCCAACCTTCATCCCGACTGGGTGGCCGGCATCTCGATCGGCGCCATCAACTCGGCACTGATCGCCGGCAATGCGCCGGAGCGGCGGGTCGAGAAGCTGCGCGCCTTCTGGGAGACGGTGACGACCCCGCCGCTCGGCATCCCCTTCCTCTCGGGCCTCGACATCAAGAGCGACATGCAGCGCCAGATGGTGAACCAGTGGCGTGCCATGGGCACCATGCTGTGGGGGGCGCCGAGCTTCTTCAAGCCGCGCGTGCCACCGCCGATCTTCACGCCGGCCGGCAATCCCGGAAACCTCGCCTACTACGATATCTCACCGCTCAAGACCCTGCTCGAAAGCCTGGTCGACTTCGACCGCATCAACGCCCGCGAGACCCGCTTCAGCGTCGGCGCCACCAACGTCAAGACCGGCAACCTCACCTACTTCGACAACACGACGCACAAGGTCGGCGCCGCGCACGTCATGGCCAGCGGCTCGCTGCCGCCGGGCTTTCCCGCCACCGAGGTCGACGGCGAGTTCTATTGGGACGGCGGCATCGTTTCCAACACGCCGCTGCAATGGGTGCTCGACGCCCGGCCGCGCAACGACACGCTCGCGTTCCAGATCGATCTGTGGAGCGCCCGCGGAGATCTGCCGCGCGACATGATCGAGGTCGACGTGCGCCAGAAGGACATCCGCTACTCCAGCCGCACGCGCGCCGGCACCGACCAGTTCCGCAAGCTGCAGGCGGTGCGCCGCGCTGCCGCCATGCTGCTGGCCAACATGCGGCCCGAGCTACGCCAGACACCGGAGGCCGAGTTGCTGGCGCAGGAGGCCGACACCAAGGTCTACAACATCATCCACCTGATCTATCGCGCCCGGAGCTACGAGGGCGCGTCGAAGGACTACGAGTTCTCGCGCCGGACGATGGAAGAGCATTGGAAGACCGGCTACGACGACATGGTCAAGACGCTGCGCCACCCCGAGGTCCTGCAGCGCCCGCAGAGCGCCGATGGCGTGTTCACCTTCGACCTTGCCCACCAGGGCCGCGAGCAGGAGCTCAAGAAATGAAAATAGCCGACGTCCGCAAGAACGCCTTCGCGATGCCGCTCAACAACCCGGCTTATCCGCGCGGACCCTACAAGTTCTACAATCGCGAGTTCGTCATCATCACCTACCGCACCGACCCCGAGCTGCTGCGCGCCCTCGTGCCCGAGCCGCTCGAGGTGGTGGGCGACACGGTGAACTACGAATTCATCCGCATGCCCGACTCGACCGGCTTCGGCGACTACACCGAGACCGGCCAGGTGATCCCGGTCCGCTTCAAGGACAAGGACGGCCAGGTGCAGGAAGGCGGCTACGTCCACGCCATGTATCTCGACGACAATTCGCCGATCGCCGGCGGCCGCGAGATCTGGGGCTTCCCCAAGAAGCTCGCGACGCCCAGGATCAGCCACGAGAGCGAGACGCTGGTCTGCACGCTCCACTACGGCTCGGTGCTCTGCGTTAACGCCACCATGGGTTATAAGCACCGCGAGATGGACAAGGCGCCGCTCCTGAAGAGCCTGGCCAAGCCCGCCTTCATGATCAAGATCATC
>JAUXRT010000143.1 GCA_030681635.1 Reyranella sp. | reverse complement strand
GCGGTCCATGAACTCGGCGGCGCCGGCCGAGCGCAGCGTCTCGCCGGCGAACGCCTGGACGACCGTCATCCGGTTCTTCGAGCGGTGCGCCAGTTCACGCACCAGCATCGTGTTGCGTTCCTGCTCGCTCTTGAGGGCCGTGATTTCGACCGATACGCCCAGGATACCCGCGACCTCGCCGTCGCCGTCGCGTATCGCCTCGAGGCGCTGGCGGTAATGCCGGGCCGCTTCGCCCGTGCCCGTCGTCAGCTCGGCCTGCTGCGGCTCGCCGGTGGCGAAGACTTTTTCCCGGAGCGCGATGGCACCGGCTTGCTCGTCGGACCCATCGACCAGATCCTCCTCGCGCTTGCCGACGAAGTTGCGCGCGCGGTAGCCGGCGCTTTCGCTGATCCAGGTGATGCGGCGGTCGCGTCCCTGGACGAACACGACAATGTCGGCGCCACGCAAGGCTGCGTTGAAGCGGGCCAGCGTCTCGCGCAGCTCGCGCGTGCGTTCGCTCAACCGTTCCGAGGCAAGGCGCAATGCCGCCGCGACCTCGTTGGCCTCGCGCACCGGCGAGCGCAGCGGCGGCGGAATGCGCTCGTCCTCGACCAGGGCGGCAAAGCCCGCGATCTGGCGGATCGGTCCGGCGATCCGGCGGCCCACCACAAAGGCCAGGCCCAGCGCCAGAAGAAGAAGAAGCAGGCCGACACCGGCGATCGACCACAGGTTGGCGACGAAAGGTGCGCGCGCGACCGACAACGGGACGCCTGCGGCCACCTGCCAGCCTGTGAGGGCCGACGTCTTGGCGACACGAAGCATCTCTACGTTCTCGAGATTGATGCTGCGAACGACACGGCCGTCCGCCTTGTCCTGCAGCCGTGCCGGCAGTGGCTTGCCGACGAACTCATCGTGGCGCTGCAGGCGGGCGATGACGATGCCCTTGCGGTCGACCAGGATGGTGTTCCATTCGGGCGGCAGATTCTGGCCCTTCATGATGGTGAGCATGCGTTCGGGATCGACCGACATGTGCAGGAAGCCGCGCAGCTCGCCGCCGTACTGAACGGGCGCCGTCAACGTGACGAGGGGGCGGCCGGCCACGGCGCCCTTGATCACGTCGGAGACATGCGGCTTCAGGGTGGCGCGCACCACGGTGTCGATCTCGGCCTGGCCCGACCGCGGCAGGGCAGCCCCCCACGGGCGCCGGGTGTTCATGAGCTGCTGGCCGTCGAGATCGCGATAGAGAAGCTGCAGCCCCAGCGGCTGCAGGGCGGCAACCGCCCGCTCGTGAAAGGCCTGCAATTCGCCGGTGGCGAGTTGCGGCGATCCGGCGAGCACCGTCAGGCTGGCCAGCATCAGGCCGAGTTCGCGGTTGATGTCCTCGGACAGGTCCTCCGCCACTTGCTCGAGGCGGCGCTCGATCTGCTCGGTCTGCACCTGCGCATCGCGGTAGAGCAGCAGGCCGGCGGCCACGACGCCGGGGATGACCAGGCTGGCGCCGAACAGGAAAAGCAGCGCCATCAGCGGCCAGCCGCCCGGCGAGCGGTTCTCCTCCCGGACGGCAGGCGCCGCGGAATCGCCCTCCTCGCCCTCAGGCGTCACCGGACGCTCATCGTCGGCAGCGAGCTTGATCGAGCGAAACACGACGGGACTCCCCCCGGCCCGGCCTGAGTGCCCCGGGCGTTCTCTGCTACGGGGATTTGAGCAAAAAACGCACGATATTCAAGGCCGCTTGCGATTTCTCCTCGACGACACTGATACGGCCGATCGGCCGGAATTTCTCACCCATGGCGCGCTCCGACGCACTCAAGGCGGCGCGGGTTGCCGATCGGGGTGCCGCGCAACGCAACATCGCGGCGGCCTGGACGTTCACTCGTCTCGCATCATGGACATCTCCCCCGACAAGACCCATCCCGACACGCCCCACCCAGACACGCTGCATGACGGCCTGCGCGGCGGCTATCCGCCATGGCGGCAACGCGCGCGGGCTCCGGGCCGGCCAGTGCTTGCCGCAAACATGCGCTGCGACGTTCTCGTCGTCGGCGCCGGCATCACCGGCTCCTTCATGGCCGAGCATCTGAGCGCGCTCGGCCACCAGGTCTGCGTCCTCGATCGCGAGCAGCCCGGCCTCGGCAGCACGGCCGCCAGCACCGCCATGCTGCTGTGGGAAATCGACGCCTCGCTCGGCAAGCTCACGCAACTCTATGGCTTCGAACGGGCGGCCGAGATCTATCGCCACAGCCTGCGGGCCGTGAGCGGTCTCAAGAAGCTCGTGGAGTCCGCCGAACTGCCGTGCGGGTTTCGTGCGCGGAATTCCCTTTACCTTGCCGAAGCCGGTACGGACCCGCGCGACCTGCTGGCCGAGCACCTGCTGCGGGAACGTGCCGATCTGCCCGGAAATTATCTCGACCACCGCCGCTTGCTGTCTGAATTCGCCCTGACACGCGAAGCAGCGTTGCTGTCGCCGGGATCGGCCGAAGTCGACCCCGTGCTGCTGTCGCAGGCATTGCTCGCCCGCGCCGGTCGGCAGGGCGCTTCGCTGCTGGCCGGAGAGGCGGTGAGCTACGAGGTCGAGGGCGGCGGCGTCCTGGTCGGTCTCGCCAACGGCTGCGCCGTCGAAGCCTGCAAAGTCGTGCTGGCGACCGGCTACGTCATGCCCGAATGGCTGCACGCGCCGCTCCACGCCATCTCCTCGACCTGGGCCATCGCCACGCCACCACAGCAACCGGGCACGCTGTGGCGCGATCGCGCACTCATCTGGGAGGCGGGAGAGAACTATTCCTACGCCCGCACGACCACCGACAACCGCATCGTGATCGGCGGCGAGGACGATTCCGACCTCACCGACCAAGCGGCGCGCGATGGTGCGATGGCGGCAAAGACCAAGGCGCTGCTGAGCAAGCTGGCGGGACTGTGGCCGACGGCGGCATGTCGCGCCGACTTCCAGTGGTCGGGTGCCTTCGGCGAGACCGCGGATGGCCTGCCCCTGATCGGGGCAGTGCCGGGCCAACGCCATATGTTCGCGGCCTACGGATATGGCGGCAACGGGATCACCTTCAGCTACATGGCCTCGCGCCTGATCGGTCGCATGATTGCAGGCGCTCACGAAGACTGGTTCGAGCATCTCGCGGTCGACCGGCCCGTTCCGCTAGGCGCGTGACGGGTATCCGCGGCGGCGCGCGAGGGCGCGGCGGATCGCCTGCGTCGCCTGTGCACTCAGATAGAAGGCACGCTCGCTGCGATAGCCGTCGTAGCGCGCGATCTCGATGGCGCCGACGCTCAAAGCCAGCCGGTCGGCGTCGGCCTTGTGCTCGAAGGCGCAATGGACGGCCGGGCCGCATTCGTCCTCGATGGTGCGGACGGAGTAATGGCCTTGCGGCGAGAAGGTCACGATCAGGTCGTGCAGGGCACGCGCCGTCTCGACGATGGGGCGGCCACCGTCGTCGGCCTGGCCCAAAACCAGGTAAGGGCTGGTCGTTTCGGGGAGCAGTTTCTGGGTCATGCCGAGCTAACGGTGTGCACTGCACCCAAGTTCCTCGAAGGAACGAAAACGCCCGTCGCGCGTTATCGATCAGCATGCAGATCCCGGAAATCGGCCCAAAGACCGCACTTTTCCTGGATTTCGACGGAACGCTTGTCGAAATCGCGGAGACTCCCACCCGGGTCGTGGTCCCTCCAGACCTACCCGCCCTTCTTTCCCAGCTGCGCGACCTGCTGGGCGGTGCCGTTGCCATCGTGAGCGGCAGGCCGCTGCTGGATACCGACAGGCTCCTGGCGCCTTTCTCCGGCGCGAGTTCGGGCGAGCATGGTGCAGCCATTCGTCATGTCGATGGAACCCTCGACGAGGTCCGTTCCGAAATCGCCGTGCCCAAGGAATGGAAGCAGGTGTTGGCTGAAGAAACCGGCCAGTTATCGGGGGTCATCCTCGAGCTGAAGCCACATGGCGTCACCCTGCACTATCGCCTGGCGCCGGACCGCAAAGACGACGTGTGGCGGATCGCGCGTTCGCTGGTGAGCGACGACAATCCCTGGTTCCACCTGATCCCCGCCCGCATGGCGGTCGAGATCGGCGTCAAGGCCACCACCAAGGGCCGCGCCGTCGAGAAGCTGATGGCGCGCCCGCCCTTCACCGGCCGTGTGCCGCTCTTCATCGGCGACGATTTCGCCGACGAGGCCGGCATGGCCGCCGCACGGCGGCTGGGCGGCCAGGGGCTGCGCGTCGGCGAGGTCTTCGGCGGCGAGCCGGCGGCGGGGCGCGCCTGGCTGCAGGACGGCGTCGAGCGGCTCAATCATCAGGTGATGGCATGAGCACCCTCGACCTCGCTCTCGTCGGCAACTGCACCATCGCCAGCCTGATCGACCGCAAAGGCCGTCACGTCTGGCATTGCCTGTCGCGGCTCGACGGGGACCCGGTGTTCAACGCGCTGCTGGGCGGCACCGACCCGCAGGCGGGGTTCATGGACGCGCTGGTACGCGATCACGCCACCACCCGGCAGCGCTACCTGCCGAACGGCGCCGTCCTCGAAACGGTGATCGAGGACAGCCACCAGGGCTCGCTGCGCATGCTCGACTTCGCGCCGCGGTTCCAGCGCTTCGGGCGCATGTTCCGGCCGCCGATGCTGGTCCGCCGGATCGAGCCCATCGCCGGCCGGCCGCGCATCACGCTCCGGCTGCGGCCGAGCTTCGACTATGGCGCGCGGCCGCCGCAGATCACGTCGGGCTCGAACCATGTGCGCTACGTGGGCACCAAGGAAGTGCTGCGCCTCACCTCGGATGCGCCGATCTCCTACATCCTCCACGAAACCGAATTCGCGCTCGACCGTCCGGTGACACTGATCGTCGGCGCCGACGAGTCGGTGACCGACGGGCCCGACACGATCGGCCGCACCTTCCTGCAGGAGACGGAACTCTACTGGCAGGAATGGGTGCGCGATCTCAACGTGCCGTTCGACTGGCAGGAGGCGGTGATCCGCGCCGCCATCACGCTGCAGCTCTGCAGCTACGAGGACACCGGCGCGGTGGTGGCGGCCCTCACCACGTCGGTGCCGGAACACGACGGCAGCGGCCGCAACTGGGACTACCGCTACTGCTGGCTGCGCGACGCCTTCTTCACCGTGACCGCGCTCAACCGGCTCTCCGCCACCCGCACCATGGAGGGCTTCGTCCGCTTCATCGTCGACGCGGTGGCGCGCAACGCTGACGGCGCGATCGCACCTCTGTTCGCGATGGCGCCCGGCAACGGCACCGCCGAGGAGATCATCACGTCACTGCCGGGCTATCGCGGCAACGGGCCGGTACGCATCGGCAATGCCGCGGTGAGCCAACGCCAGAACGACGCCTACGGCTCGATCGTCATGACCGCCGCCCAGATGTTCTGGGACGAGCGCCTGCCCAAGCGCGGCGGCACCGAACTTTACCGCCAGCTCTGCCTGGTCGGCGAGGAAGCCGGGCGGGTGGCGCTGATGCCTGATGCCGGCCTCTGGGAATATCGCAAGCGCGAGCGGGTCCACACTTTCTCCTCGGCCATGTGCTGGGCGGCCCAGCATCGGCTGGGCATGATCGCCCGCCGCATCGGCCTCGAGCAGGATTCCGTCGACTGGTTCGGCCGCGCCAAGGGCCTGCGCCAGGAAATCCTGCGGCGCTCCACCACCGCGGGCGGCTGGCTGTCGGGCGTGCTCGATGCCGAGGTCGTCGATGCCTCGAGCCTGGTGCTGCCCGAGGTCGGCCTGCTGCCGTCGAAGGATCCGCGCTTCATCGCCACCGTCGACATCGTCCGCGAACGCCTGCTGCGCGGCGGCTTCATCATGCGCTACGCCGAGGCCGACGATTTCGGCGAGCCGCGCAACGCGTTCCTGCTCTGCACCTTCTGGTACATCGACGCGCTGGCCGCCATCGGACGCCGCGACGAGGCGCTGGAAATCTTCAACAATGTTCTGGCCTGCCGCAATCATTTCGGCCTGCTCGCCGAGGACGTGGATCCGTCGACCGGCGAATTGTGGGGCAACTTCCCGCAGACCTACTCCCAGGTCGGCCTGATCCTGTGCGCGATGCGGCTGTCACGGAGCTGGGAGGAAGGCCTATGGCGCGCCTCGTAATCGTCTCGAACCGGGTTCCCATCCCCAAGTCGCGGGTGACGCAGGCGGGCGGCCTTGCCGTCGCGCTGCGCGACATCCTCGTTCCCGGCTCGATGTGGTTCGGCTGGAGCGGCCGGATCGCCGGTGAGCCCTCCGCCACGGCCTCCCTGGTCGAGGCGCGCGGCGTCACCTATGCCACGGTCGACCTGACCGAGGAGCAGCACCGCGGCTTCTACACCGGCTTCGCCAACGGTGCGCTGTGGCCGCTGCTGCACTTCCGCCTCGGCCTGCTGCGCTTCCGTCGCGAGGACTACGAAGCCTATCTCGACGTCAACGCCGCCTTCGCCTCGACAATGGCGGGCCTGCTGCAGGGCGACGACACCGTCTGGGTGCACGACTATCACCTGATTCCGCTCGGCTCCGTGCTGCGCCGCGGCGGCTTCAGCGGACCCCTCGGCTTCTTCCTGCACGTTCCCTTCGTGCCGCCCTCGATGATGCAGGCCCTGCCCGTCGGCCGCGAGATGATCGACGACCTCTGCCACTACGACGTCGTCGGCTTCCAGACCGAGGAGCACGCCCGCGACTTCCGCGACTGCGCGCAGCGCATGCTGGGTGCCACGGTGCGCGGCGAATCGGTGCAGACCAGGGACGGCCGAACGGTGCGGGTGATCGTCGATCCGATCGGCATCGATGCCGACGCCTTCACGCACATGGCGGAGCGCGCCTCGCGCGACAAGACCGTGACGCGCCTGGCGGAGTCGCTGGTCGATCGCGCGCTCGCCATCGGCGTCGATCGCATGGACTATTCCAAGGGCCTCCCCCACCGCTTCGAGGCCTATGCGCGGCTGCTCGAGCGCTTCCCCGAGCACCGGCGCAAGGTCCATCTCCTGCAGATCTGCCCGCGATCGCGCGAGGAGGTGGACGAATACCGCCGCCTGCGCGCCGAACTCGACCAGCTGTCGGGCCGCATCAACGGCCGCTACTCGGAGTTCGACTGGACGCCGCTCCGCTACAGCACGCGGGCAGCACCTCGCACCACGCTGGCCGGCCTCTATCGCATCGCCCGCGTCGGCGTGGTGACGCCGTTGCGCGACGGCATGAACCTGGTGGCCAAGGAATTCGTGGCGGCGCAACGCGACGAGGATCCCGGCGTGCTGATCCTGTCCCAGTTCGCCGGTGCGGCGCACGAGCTCACCGAGGCCCTGATCGTCAATCCGTTCGACGCCGACGCCATCGCCGAGGCCATGCACCAGGCGCTGTCGATGCCGCTTGCCGAACGGCGGGAGCGCCACGCGCGCCTGAAGGCCAAAGTCCGAAGCACCAATGCCCAGGCCTATTGCCAGCGGTTCGTCGATGCGCTGGCGGCAACCGCGGCCACGCAAGCGGCCTGACGGCGCAACGTCTCAGGTGCTGCGACGTTGAGTGCTCTCTCGCGAGGAACAGCGTGACCGTCACAACAACCGAGCCACCGCAACAACAGCCCGTGCTGACGCACGGCGGACGCATCCTGCCTTCCGTCTCCGTCGACGCCTACAACGAAGAGCTGCGGGACGACGCCGGCTTCGTCGGCGACCGCGCAAGCGGGCGCGCCTTCCGCGCGATCCTGGAAGACTGGCGCGAACGGCTCCGGAGCAGCGGCAACGATCCGTTCGGAGACACCGCGACGCAGGACCTCTCGAAATCCAAGCTCGACAAGGTTCTGGCTGGGGACGATCCCATCGCCGCGGGTCTCGTCCATACCGTGGTCGAGGAGTTTGCCGCCGAATTGGCCACGGTGGCGCGGCGCTTTCTTCGTCTCGACGATTGGCGCGGCACCGAACGCATCGTCGTGGGCGGCGGCTTGAGCGAAAGCCAGATCGGTCGCCTCGCCATGGGACGGGCGGCGGTGGTACTGGCCGGCGAAGGCCTCGCGATCGAATTGACGGCCATCACCAATCATCCCGACAAGGCCGGCCTGATCGGCGCGGCCCATCTGGCGCCAAGCTGGATCCTGGCCGGCCACGACGCCATCCTCGCCGCCGACATCGGCGGCACCAACCTCCGCGTCGGCGTCGTCGAACTCAACATGAAGAAAGGCGATCTCTCGAAGGCCGCCGTCTGGAAATATTCGCACTGGCGGCATCGCGACGACGCGCCCGGACGGGAAGAGGCGTTGCAGAGGCTGGGCACGATGCTGGAGGAGCTGATCGAAAAGGCGACCGTCGAGAAGCTGAAGCTGGCGCCCTTCCTGGGGGTCGGCTGTCCCGGCCTGATCGACGACCAGGGCGTCATCGTCGCCGGCGGCCAGAACCTGCCCGGAAACTGGGAGGGCAACGGCTTCAATCTCGCCCATGACCTCGTGGCCCGGCTCGACCGCATCCAGGGCCACGAACCGGTGGTCGTGATCCACAACGACGCCGTCGTGCAGGGCCTGAGCGAGATTCCGCGCATGAAGGACGTGTCGCACTGGGGCGTCTTCACGATCGGCACCGGCCTCGGCAATGCCCGCTTCACCAACCGGGACGCCGATTGATGAGGATCGGCGCCTTTCAGCCGACGGCCTACCGGCCGCCCGGCGGCAGCGTTCAACCCTTCTCGCAGGAACTGACGGAGACCTTCTTTCGCGCCATCGCCGCGCAATCGACGCGGACGGTGATCGGATCGGGCTTCCTGTCGCTGGAACTGCGGCGGACCAAGGCCGGAAAGGCCCAGTTCGTGTGGCATTTCGACGACGACATCGACCCCGAGACCGCGCAGGCCTCGATCCAGATCATGCTCGACACGATCTCCCGCCCGCTGCTGCAGGGCGCGCGCTGGACCCCCCAATGGACGCCCCGGGAGCAGCCGGCGGGGAGACGGTAAAAACTCTGCCGGCCCGCAGCTCACGGCCGAAGGCCACCGGCGCGCCGGCCGGGCCGATTTGACGGCCGCCGCCGCAACGCTCTTGCCCCTCCGGCGTTACGTCCGCTCGAAGACAAGCAGACAAGCGGTGAGAGACATGAAACGCGGGCTGATCATTCTTCCCCTGCTGGCCGTCATGGCCGGCGTCGCCAGCGCGGAGATGCTGCGGCCGCCGGCTGCCCCGGCCGCCACCCCGCCTGTCACGACGAGCGCGCCGGCAACAGCCAAGGCGGAGCTCGCCCCACCAACCCGGCCGGAGGCGGCCCCCGCACGGATCGCCCAGACCGTGCTTGCCCGCCAGGCACCGGTGCCCATGGTGCTGCTCAACCGGCCCCCGGCTCTTGTCGCGGTATCGGCCGGCGCCGATGTGGTGACCGCGGAACCCACCGTCCGGCAGCTCAGCGAAGCCAACGCCAGGGCAGCCATCGAAGCCGACGGCTACAAGAGACCCCGCCTGGTGAACAAGGGCGCCAATGGCACGTGGCATGCGCGGGCGCTCCGCGGCACGACCGAGGTCTCGCTGCGCGTCGATCCCCAAGGCAATGTCACCGGCGAATAGAAGGCGGCCACGGGGCGCGGAACGAAATCGCGAATGGTCCGTTATGCCTTTATTGGAGGCTCGCCATGGATGGTTCGCTCGCCAACTTTCAGCTCGGCATCAGCCCCGACGGCACCAATTGCATGATGATCTTCGTCGACGAAGAACAGCGCATGACGACCTGCTCCGTCAGCTTCCAGGAATTCAGCCAGTTCATCGCCAGCCTTTCCCAGGCTGCCGGCGAGATGGCGCGGCGGCGCACGGACTCCGCCGATGACGACCCGGCCTCGGCCCTGGCGCTCAACGTCTCCTCGGCCGCCTTCAAGCTCTGCGCCCGCGACGGCTATGTGCTGGGGGCGCTGGCAAGCGACGCCGGCGAAGTGGTGGGCATCCGCATGTGCCCAGACGTCGCCAACCAGATGACGCGCGCCATGTTGCTCACCCTGCCGGCCATGAGCACGAGCTGAGGCTGACGCCGCGCCGTTTGCCGTGGATAATGGGGCATGTCGCAGCCCCCTTCCTTCATCCGCCTCTCGACCGTCCGCCACGTCGGCTGGCTCGAATTCAACCGGCCGCCGGTCAACGCCTTCCCGCGCGAGATGGTCGACGAGGTCCATGACGGCATCGTCTCCGCGCTCGCCGACCCCGACGTGCGGGTGCTGGTGCTGGCAAGTGCGGTCGAAGGCTATTTGAGCGCCGGCGCCGATCTCAACGTCTTCAAGGGCATGAAGCCCGACGGCATGCGCGCCTGGGCGACGCGCTGCCACCAGATCGTGCGGCTGCTGCGCGGCTCGCCCAAGCCGTTGCTGGCGGCGATCAACGGCACCGCCGTCGGCGGCGGCCTGGAGATGACCCTGCATTGCGACCTGCGCTTCGCCGCTGCCAACGCCAAGCTCGGCCAGCCCGAGATCCGCATCGGCTTCATCCCGCCGATCGCCACCACCCAGGCGCTGGCCCACCTGATCGGACGGCCGCGCGCCATCCGCTATCTCTATGAGGGCCGCATGGTGCCCGCCGAGGAAGCCCGGAGCTGGGGCCTCGTCGACGAGCTGGTGGCGCCCGACGGATTGCGCGCCCGCGTCCAGGCCTATGGCGAAGAGCTGGCGACGAAATCGCCCGCCGCCCTTGCCGCCATCCGGCGCACCGTGACCCTGGGCGGCGGCCTCGGCTTCGAGGACGGCATGGCCTTCGAGCTCCAGACCGTGGTCGAGCTCGCCGGCACGCCCGACTTCGCCGAAGGCGTCGAGGCGTTCCTGGCCAAACGACCGCCGGTGTGGCCGCGCGGCTGAGCGGAACCGTCGGGCAGAGCGATGCATTGCCCCATTTCGCCCTCCACCTAAAATGCCGGCCATGCCCGCTCTCAATCCTCTCATCCTCGGTTTCCTGGTGGCGCTCGGCATCGGCCTGCTGATCGGCATCGACCGCGAGCGCACCAAGGGCGACGGGCCCTCGCGTGAAGCGGCCGGACTGCGCACGTTCACCCTGGCTTCCCTCGCCGGCGCGATCGGCATGGCGGCCGGCGGCGAATTGCTGCTCGGTGCCGCGACGCTGGCCGTCGTGGCCTTGACCGGCCTCGCCTACTGGCGCGCCCACGACGACGACCCTGGCCTCACGACGGAAGTGGCGCTGGTCCTGACCACGCTGCTGGGGGGCTTCGCGATCCGCGAGCCGGTGATCGCAGCAGGGCTGGGCGTCGTCGTGGCCTCGCTGCTGAACGCCCGGCCCGCGCTCCACCGGTTCGTCCGCTCGGCCCTGACGGATGTCGAGATCAAGGACCTGCTGATTTTCGCCGGCGCCACATTGGTGGTGCTGCCGCTGCTGCCCGACGAGCCGGTCGGGCCCTACGGCGCGCTCAACCTGCGCAACGTCTGGGTCGTGGTGATCCTGGTGATGGCGGTGAGCGCGCTGGGCTACGTGGCGATGCGCATCGTCGGCACGCGCTTCGGGCTTCCCATCTCGGGCCTCGCGTCGGGCTTCATCTCGAGCACCGCCACCATCGCGGCAATGGGCGGGCATGCGGCCAAGACGCCGGCAGTCTGCCGCTCCGCGGTCGCCGGCGCAGTGCTGTCGACGGTGGCCACCATCGTGCAGCTGGTGGTGGTCCTGGCCGCGACCAGCCCGGCGACACTCGAGGCGCTCTGGGCCCCGCTCATTGCATCAGGCGCCGCCGCCCTCGCCTACGGCGGCCTGTTCACCCTGTCGGCGCTGAAGCAGAAGGGCGACGGCCCCAAGCAAACCGACGGCGCCTTCAGCCTGAAAACGGCGCTGGCCTTTGCCGCGACGCTGGCAGTCATCCTGATCGTCTCGGCTGCGCTGCAGAACTGGTACGGCGAAACCGGCATCCTGCTTGCCGCCGGTGCCGCGGGCCTCGCCGATGCGCATGCGGCGGCGATTTCCGTGGCCGCCCTGGTGGCCGCGGGGAAAATGGACACCGCGCACGCGATCTTCCCGATCCTGGTCGGCATGACGACCAATACCGTCACCAAGATCGTCATGGCCGTCGCCAACGGCGACCGCGCCTTCGCAGTGCGGGTGGTGCCCGGCCTCTTGCTGGTGATCGCCGCCGCCTGGGTGGGCGCGCTCGTGGAAATGAGGCCCTAAGCATCGTGCGCAGCCTCGTCCTGTTGCCCGGCTACATGTGCGACCCGGATCTGTGGACCGACATGGTCCCCGACCTCGAAGCGCTGGGCGTTGTCCAATACGGCAACGTCTATGAAGACGACACGCTCGAAGGCATGGCCCGGCGTGTCCTCGCCGCCGCCCCCGAGCGCTTCGTGCTGGTCGGCTTCTCGATGGGCGGCTTCGTGGCGCGCGTCCTCACCCTGATGGCCCCGGAGCGCGTGACCGGCGTGGCCTTCGTCGCCTCCTCGGCGCGCGGCTATTCCGACGAGGAGACGGCGCGTCGCAAGGCGGGTCATCGGCCGGGCGACCGGCCGCCGCGCGCCGCCGGTGCCGTCTCGACCGCCCTGGGTCTGCATCCCGATCGCGAGAAGGATCCCGCCCTGCTCGACCGCCTGCGCGGCATGCAGCGGCGCCTCGGCCCCGAGGTGCGCAAGCGGCAGGCGGCCCTGGTGCGACGCGACGGCTATGCCGACCTTGAACGAATTACCTGCCCCGCGCTGGTGGTCGCCTGCCGGCAGGACCGGCTACGCAGCCTCGCCGAGACGGAACGGATGGCGGCGCACCTGCCGCATGCGCGCTTCGAGGTGATCGAGGATTGCGGCCACATGGCGCCACTGGAGCAGCCACGGGAGTTGGCCGCCCTGCTGGCCGGCTGGATCGACCGCGCCGGGCTGTAGCAGCGACACGAATTCGTGAAGGACTCCACGCCACACCGGGCGTAGCCTTGGTCCATGAGTGAAGGGCAAGCCCTATTCGCCGTCCTGCGGCAGTCGGCGGACGCCGACACTGTAGCCGCCATGGAGCGGCTGGTTGGGGAGGCCCCCGACCGCGATCTTTGTCGCGTCAACGTCTTCGACTTCGCCCGCCGCCACAACGTCGGGGAAGACACCGCGATCGCGGCTTTCCTGCATGCGGCACGGATCGGCCTCTTCGAGATGTCGTGGAACGTGCTGTGTCCGGGCTGCGGTGGCGTTCTCGACACCAACGCCTCGCTGAAGAGCGTACGTTCGGCGGAATATGTTTGCGCACTTTGCGCTGCGGGCTACGAACCGACGCTCGACGATATGGTCGAAGTGACCTTCACCGTGAGCCCGCGCGTGCGCCGCATCGCGGCGCACAGCCCCGACGAACTGCCGCCGTGGGACTATGCCCGACAGATATTCTGGGGATCCGGGATCGACCTGCCGACCGAGAATTTCGACGAGTTGGTCGAAGAGATCACGCTCGAGGTCGTCGAGTTGCCGCCCGGCGGCAAGGCAATCCTGTCGCTGCAGCTCCCAGCCGAATTCATCATCGTGTTCGAGCCGGTGACGCACGCCGCGCGTTTCATCGACGTAAAGGGCGAGCCGACGCGCGAGCGCCAAACCCTGTCGCTGGTGTTCAACGATGTCCACGCCCCGACAGGCACGATGGAGCTGCGGCCGGGGCCACTCAGGCTTTCATTGGAGAACCGCACGCAGCGGCGGGCCCTGCCTGGCGTGTGGATCGCCGGTGACAAAATGCACGAGCTGCTCGGTCGTCGCAGGCCATTCCTGACGGCCAAACGCCTGCTCTCCAACCAGACTTTCCGCGACATCTACCGCACCGATACGCTCGATATCGACCAGCGCCTGAAGATCACAAGCCTCACCTTCCTGTTCACTGACCTGAAGGGCTCGACCGAACTCTACGAACGGGTCGGCGATCTGGTGGCGTTCGACCTGGTGCGCGAGCATTTCGGGGCGCTGCACGAGATCGTCGCAGCCGAGGGCGGCGCGGTCGTCAAGACCATCGGCGATGCGGTGATGGCGACCTTCCCGACGCCCGACCGCGCACTGGCCGCGGCGCTCCGCATGCGCCAGGCCATGCGAGGACTGAACGAAGCGCATGGCCGCGAGGATCTGCTGCTCAAGATCGGCATCCACGAAGGCCCTTGCCTTGCCGTGACGCTCAACGAGCGGCAAGACTATTTCGGCCAGACCGTAAATATCGCTTCGCGCGTCCAGGGATTGGCGATGTCGCAGTCGATCCTGGCGACGGCGCCCATCATCGATCATCCGCAATGTGCCAGCCTGCTCGGAGCAGGCAGCCAGAAGCCAGTGGCGCAGCACCACGCGCTCCGCGGTGTGGCGTCGGAAGTCGCTATCTACGAAATCCCCTGACGCGCCGCGACAGCCAGACGGCACCACCGAACACGGCGGCGACTGCGAAGGCCGCCGCCGAGGGCAACCAGATGTCCATGAACGACACGATGCGGGCGCGGATCGGATTGGCCGGATCGTAGATCACGGTCACGCGGTCGCCCTGGGCAAACGCCCTTTGGCTGCCGCCGCGGCCATGGAACTCGATCTCGCGGTCCTCCTCGCGCGTCTTGAAGCGCACGACGGGTGCGAAGGAGACACGCTCGACGGTGCGATCGACGTCGCTGCCGTCGGCCCGCCGCACGCTCTCGGTTTCGTTGCGCCGGCTCTCGCGGTTCTCGAGGACGACTCCTTCGGTCCGCACGCCGCCGGTGTAGAGGTCGGCGGCGCTCATCAGGACGAAGGCTCCGATCAGGCCCGCCCCTGAGGCAATGACGGCGAAAGCCGCTTCGCCCACCACGGCCAGGTCGATGCCGCGGGAGAGCGCCCAGGCCACGGCGCCGAACAACAGCCAGAAGGCGCCGAAGACCGTGACGAAGATCGCTGAGAACCACAGGCGGTCGAAGGTATCGATGCGGAAATCGCGCGGGTCCTGCGGCATGTAGAGGATCGTGACCTTGTCGCCGGCAGCAAAGTCGGGCGCGCCTGAAGCAAGATCCGTCACCTCCTGCATCTCGCCGCCGGGCAGGCGAAAGCGCACCACCGGGGCGTACATGTCATCTTCGCGGCGGATCTCGATCACCTCGCCGTCCGCGCGCTCGCCGTGCAGGACATGGCGCAGGCTGCCCAGGCCCAGCGCCAGGCCGCCCGCCAGAATCAGCCCGCCGATGCCCAGGATCGCCCAGGAAATCCAGCGCCAGTCGCGGTCCACGGCCATCGCGGCAGCCTCAGGCGGGACGCTGGCGGAGCGCGTCGACGATGCTCACCAACCGGCTGCCTTGCGGCGTTTCAGGATCGAGCAGCCTGTCGCGCGGTGTCGTCTCGGCCAGCCGGCTGAGTTCCATCAGCGCCCTGACGTGCTGGCGCCGCGTCAGCCGGTGCTGCGACGAGCGATGGCGAAGGAACAGCCGCGCCATCTGGCCTTCGCCCACCAGCGCGCTGAGCTCGGTCGCGGTGCAGTAGATCAGGAAGCAGGTGAAGATCCAGATCTGGATGGCCGCGAAGCGCCGCCAGCTGAAGTCGAGCGCCGCGGCCTCGAAGGCCGCGGAGAAGCCGGCGTCGTCGAAGGCAAGGTGGATAAAACGTTCGAGCACGCGCACGACGAACACCACCACCGCGTAGAACACGGTCTTGTAAAGAATCGGCTGGATCAGGGGCGCGCCCCGGAAACGATCGATGATCCTGGTCTTGTCCACCACCAGGACGACCTTGCCCACGACCAGCGCCAGCCCCGTGGCGACCATGAAGCTGGTGAGATGGAACCAGTAGTTCCGGGTCAGCAAATTCGTCGTGAAGGAGATCAGGTTGAAGGCAACGAAGAAATAGAGAGTCGGCGGAAGGATGTGCTTCATCTCCTTCAGCCAGAGGCGGTAGATGCGGACGGGCAGCGAGGCAATCATTGCGCTTACATCCGCCCGCCATCGACGACGAAGTTCTGGGCCGTCACCAGGCGGCTGTCGTCCGCCGCAAGCCACAGCGCCATGCGGGCGATGTCGGGCGGGTAGACCTTCTCCTTGAGGCACTGCGCCACCATCAGGGCCGCCTCGGCCTCGGGCGTCAGCCACAGGTCAATCTGGCGCTGGGTCATGATCCAGCCCGGCGTGATGGCGTTGAGGCGGATGCCGTCGGGCCCGAGATCGCGGGCGAGCCCGCGCGTCATGCCGATGACTGCCGCCTTCGCCGCCTGGTAGACCGAGAGCCGCGGCGTCATGGCGTGGTAGCTCACCGAGCTGAAATTCACGATCGAGCCGCCGCCCGCCTTCTTCATGCCCGGCGCCACCGCCTGGATGGCGAAATACTGGTGCCGGAGATTGACGGCAATGCGCTCGTCCCAGAACGCCGGCGTCACGTCCGCGAGATCGTGGCGGTCGTCGCGCGCGGCATTGTTGATCAGGACCGTGATGGGCCCGAACTTGGCGGCGACCGCGCCGATTGCGGCCTGGTAGGCCGCGATGTCGCGCACGTCGCACGCGGCAAACAGCGGCGGCGGATAGCCGGCGGCACCCAGCTTGTCGACCAGGGCGTTGGACGCCGCCTCATCTATGTCGACGAAGCCCACCTTGGCGCCCTGAGCGGCGAAGTGCTCGACGATCGAGGCACCGATGCCCGAGCCGCCACCGGAGACGAAGACGACGCGGCCGGCGAGGCTGGGGTAAGAGGCGAATTTGGACATGGCTCCTCACAACATGAAGGGACGGAACAGGATCTCGCCCGCGAGGGTCTCACCTGGGCGCAACGATGTTTGCGCGACGGCGCCGTTGGCATGGCTCACCGGCTCGACGCAGAAATATGGCTGGCCTTTTGGCACATAGATAACGAGATGGCGAAACGGCGGCGTTGCTTCAAGCGCAAGGCCAAGACCATGCCGCGGCCAGCGGATCGTGGCCTGGCCGTCCCAGCCATCGAAGCAATTGTCGAGAACGACGCCGTCGACCTGATGCGAGACGGTAAAGTTCCACTCCGGCGGCACGGCGATGCGATCGACCGGCAGGACCTCGGCATCGGCGCGCCACACGCCCTCGACCCGGCAGGCCAGTTCCGTGTCGGCATCGCGCGGGAAGAAAGGATGCAGGCCGAGGCCCGCGGGCACCGGCCGGTTCTCGAGATTCTCGATCGTCATGCCGACGGCCAACCCCTCCTCCCCGAGATGGAACACCTGCCGGGCGCGGTAGCGGAACGGCCAGCCTCCGCGGCCGTCGTGTTCGTAGACCAGTTCGATGGAGTCCTTACCCTGGCGCGCGACCTGCCACGGCCGGGCCCAGCCGTCGCCATGCATCGGGTGACGCTGGCCCGGCCAATTCGGTTCCAGGACGAATTCCTCGCCGTCCACGACGAGACGACCGTTCGCGATGCGATTGGAGAACGGCACCAGCGGATAGCAGGCCATCGCGGCAGCGCCGGCCGGGCGCAGAAAATCAAAGGCAGTGCCCGCGGCCTCGAGGACGAAGCGTGTGATCGACCCGCCGGCGGCAGGCGCCAGATCGACCGCGAGCCGCCCCGCGCGCAACGACAAAACCGTCACCGAATTTCCCGTCCCTGTGTAGACTTCGCCGTTCCCAACAAACCGAGGAAGCGCCGATATGTCGACGAATATGCTGAAGAAGCGGCTGCAGGCGGGCAAGGCCTGCGTCAACGCCTGGTTGGCGATCCCCGACGGCTTCTCGGCCGAGACCATGGCGCAGTGCGGCTGGGACAGCGTCACCGTCGACATGCAGCACGGCGTACAGGACTACCAGTCGATGGTCCGCTGCTTCCAGGCGATGGACCGCCATCCGGTGACGCCGCTGGTGCGCGTGCCGTGGAACGAGCCCGGCATCGTCGGCAAGGTGCTGGACGCCGGCGCCTGGGGCGTGATCTGTCCGATGGTCAATACGGCGGCGGAGGCCAAGGCGCTGGTCTCGTATTGCCTCTATCCGCCCAAGGGCAAGCGCTCCAACGGCCCGATCCGCGCTGGCGCCTACGGCGAGGCGACGCCCTACCAGGCGACGGCCAACGACGAGGTGCTGATCATCCCGATGATCGAGACGCAGGAGGCGATCGACAATATCGAGGCCATCCTCGACGTGCCCGGAATCAGCGGCATCTATGTCGGCCCGAGCGACCTCGGCCTGTCGCTGGGTCTAAAACCCATCCAGGACCGCGAGGAGCCGCAGATCCTGGCGATCTACGACAAGCTGCTGACCGAGACCAAGAAGCGCGGCCAGTTCGCCGGTCTTCACAATGCGACGGCCGGCTACGCGGCCAAGATGATCGTCAAAGGCTTCCGCTTCGTCACCATCGCCAACGACAGCGGCCTGATGGCCAAGGCGGCGCGCGAGGCGGTGAACCAGACCCGCAAGGAAGCGGGCGACGTCGCCGCCAAGTGAAGCGCCAGGTAATACGATGCTGATCGCCAACGCCGTCCTGCCCGACGGCACGAAACGTCATATCGAGGTCAAGGGAGGGCAGATCGCCGCCCTCCTCCCCGCCGATGCCGGCGTGCCGGCCCGGAGCGACGTGCTCGACGTCGCGGGTGCGTTGCTGCTGCCGCCGCTGGTCGACGGCCACATCCATCTCGACAAGACCCTGCTCGGCCTGCCGTGGCTGCCCAACCAGGCCGCTGGCAACAAGGTCGCGGACCGCATCGAGGCCGAACGCAAGGTCCGCGCCGCCCGCACGGTGCCGGAGCTCGAGACCGGCTCCAACCTCGTGCGCCAGGTGGTGGCGAGCGGCACGCTGCACATGCGCAGCCACGTCGACGTCGTCAACCAGCTCGGCCTCAGGAACCTCCACGCCGTGCTGGCGATCCGCGAGCGGTTCCGCGATCTCGTGACGATCCAGTTCGTCGCCTT
>JAUXRT010000142.1 GCA_030681635.1 Reyranella sp. | reverse complement strand
CATGATGGTGCGGCACATCGCATCCCAGACATCCATGAAGGACAGCGGACCGGAGGCGTCGGCACCGACGCCCATTACCGGGGCGCCGTGCGGGCGCAGGGTCGAGAAATCGTGCCCGATGCCGCCGCCCTGCTGCATGGTGAGGGCGGCTTCGCGCAGGTTCTCGAAGATCGACGACATGTCGTCGCCGATCGTTCCCATGACGAAGCAGTTGAAGAGCGTGACCGTGCGACCGGTGCCGGCGCCGGCAATCACACGGCCGGCCGGCAGGAACTTGAAACCCTGGAGCGCGTCGTGGAAGCGCCCGGCCCAAAGCTCGGGATCGCGCTCGACCTCGGCAAGGGCCCGCGCCACGCGCCACCACGTGGCATCGAGATCGGCGTCCGCCTGCCCGGAGGGGTCGCGGAAGCGATATTTCATGTCCCAGATGCGCTGGGAGACCGGAGCCCATTCCATCGACAAAAAGTAAGCGCGGCACCGATTGATATCAACAGGTTTTGTTCCTTATTCGTTCCTATTGCTGCGCTTTCTGGACCAACCGTGCCGTCGCGCCTTCGATGCGTTCCCGCAACGTCGCCATGAAGGTTTTCCGATCGAGCCCCGGGGGAATGGCCGGGAGAACCTCGACATCGATGACACCCGGCCACTTGATGAATTTCCGCCGCCCCCAGAAGAGGCCGGAATTGAGCGCCACCGGCACGACCGGCACGCCGAGCTGGCGGTAGAGCGCCGCGGTGCCAACTTGATAGGGCGGCTGGGAGCCGACCGGCGTCCGCGTGCCTTCCGGGTAGATCAGGATGGAGCGGCCCTCGGCCAGCGCCGCCTTGGCCTGCCGCACCAGGCCACGCAGCGCCTTGGCGCCGTCGCCGCGTTCGACACCGATGTGACCGGCCCGGGCCATCGCCCAGCCGACGACGGGAATGAACAGCAGCTCGCGCTTCAGGATGATCGCCGCATTGGGAAACAGCAGGGCGAAGGCCAGCGTCTCCCAGGTCGATTGATGCTTGGCCGCGATGATGACCGGACCGGCCGGCATGTTGCCAAGACCATCCAGGCGATGCGTGAGGCGGCAGGTCAGCCGCAGCCAGCCCAGGCAGAAGCGAATCCAGAAATGCGACCAGGCCACGACCCAGCGCCGCGGCGCCAGCAGAAGCGGCACGCCCACGATGGCGATCACGGCCGACCCGACATACCAGCCGACATTGAAGAGCAGCGAGCGAAGGCCGAGGAAACCAGAATGGGGCATGAAGGGCGGAGGCACGTCCGGTGTTGCTTGTAAGGCCAGTTTTAGTGGCCTAACGTCCGCCCGCAAGCACATCTAGGGGAACTTCCCCACTCATCATGCACGTCCTTTGTTCAAACTGCGGAGCCCGGTACGCCGTCGATCCGGCGGCGCTCGGTCAGGGCGGACGCACCGTCCAGTGCGCCCGATGCAGCCATCGCTGGTTCGCGAAGCCCGAGGCGGCGTCAGCGGTTCTCCCGGACTCCACGCCGCGGGCGCAATCCGTGCCGGATTTCGTGATCCGGCCCCAGGCTCCGGGCGCTGGCCTGCCGGCGCTCACGCGGCCGCAGCCGAGGAGCCACAGGGGCCGATGGTTGATGGGGGCTGCCGTCCTGGTCGTCGTGCTCGGCGCCGCGGCCTTTGCCGGACGGGACGAGATCAGGGGACGGCTGTCGCCCCACTGGCAGTCGATTCTCAGCCTCGACACGCTCCGCGCGCTGTTCGGGGCCCCGACGTCGACGGGCCGTCCCGCCCCGGCCAACCAGGCGCGTCTCGAGATCGATCTCGACACCACCAAGGTCGAACTGGTCGATGGCCGCTACGTCGTGCAGGGTGACGTCGTCAACACCGGCCGCGCGCCGGGGTCGAGCAGCCGGCTGAAACTAACCTTCCGGAAGGACAGCGACGTGCTGGGCGAGCGCGCCTACCCGTTGGTCCACGGTCCGATCGGGCCGGGCGCCAGGGTAACCTTTCGCCCGACGCTCGACGAGCCGCCTTCCGGCACCACCGAAATCGTGCCCACCGTCGAATGACTGAGTCCGCCATGCCCAACCGCCCCACCGTCTCGATCCGCTTTTCCGCCGCCGAGATCGCCGCCCGCGTCGATGTCATGGCGGGCGAACTCTCCGTCAAACTCCCAGCCGACACGCTGGTGGTGTCGGTGCTGAAGGGCAGCTTCGTGTTCGCCGCCGACCTCATCCGCGCCCTCAGCCTGGCCGGCGCCGACTGGTCGATGGATTTCCTCACCCTCTCCAGCTACGGCAGCGGCACCGAGACCAGCGGCAACGTGCGTATCGTGCGCGACATCGTCGACGACGTGCGCAATCGCGATGTCCTGCTGGTCGACGACATCCTGGAATCGGGCTTCACGCTCAGCTTTGCCAAGAAGCTCCTGGCCGAGCGCGGCGCACGCCGGGTCTGGGTCTGCACGCTGCTCGACAAGCCGGCGAAGCGGCGCACGACGCTGGAGGCCGATTTCGTCGGCTTCCATGCCGGCGACGAATTTCTTGTCGGCTACGGGCTCGACTGGGCGCACCGCTTCCGCGGCCTGCCCTATATCGGGGTTGTCGAGAAGACGGCCTAGTCTTTTGGACCGCGCGCGTCCCGCGCGCTCATCGGACTATGCCGGCGGCGGGATCATTGTTCCCTTGGGCAGCGCTGCGCAATGGTCGTAGATGGCGCCGGGCCGCGTGAACCAGACCTTGTCCTTCTGCGGATGGTTCACGATGTGCTGCAGCGCCTCGCGCAGCATGCGCAGGCGATAGGGCTGACCCACGATCATGGTGTGGAGCGCAATACCGCAGACCAGCGGCTGCTTCGCCGACTGGCGCAGCAGCTCCTCGAACTGGCCGATGATGAAGTCGCGGAACTGCTCGGGCGTGTGGTGGCGGACCAGGACCTGCGGGCTGTCGTTGATCTCGATCGGATAGGGCACGCTCATCAGCGGACCCGAGCGGGTTTTCATCCACAGCGGCTGGTCGTCGGCCGGCCAATCCATCAGGAAGTCGAAGCCCGTCTCCTTCAAAAGATCGGGCGTGTGATGGGTCGACGCCATCCACGGCGCCATCCAGCCGCGCGGTCGCTTGCCGGAAGCCTTCTCGATGGCGTCGCGCACCTCTTCCAGGAAGCGCTTCTCGTCAGCCTCCCACATATGGCCATGACGCTCGGCGTTGGTGCGGCCATGGCCGATGAATTCGTCACCACGGGCCTTGAGGGCATCGACGATCTGCGGCGCGTAGTCGAACACGGTGGTGTTGATGAGATGCGCGGCCGGCAGATTGAGCTCGTCGAACAGTTCGAGGCAGCGCCAGACGCCGACCCGGTTGCCGTAATCCCGCCACGCGAAGGTGCGCGGATCGGGTGGCGTGCCGGCGACGGTGAGCAGATGGCCGTCGCCGACGCCAAAGGCAAAATGCTCAATGTTGAGGCCGAGATAGACCGCCAGCCGCTTGCCCTCCGGCCACGAATAGTCCTTGCGCTCGGTGATCGGCGAATAGGCGTAGCGGCCGTGGTACGGGAGGCGGATGGTGTGCATGCGTCACTCGGCGGCAATGTTGAGACTGGCGTTCATGGCGCGGAAACGCGCCACGGCATCGGCGTGGAAAGCACGCTCCTCGGGGCCGGCTTCGGCTGTCGGCCGGCGCTCCTCGTCGAAATTTCCGTATCTGTCCTGGCCGCGCACCAGCATCGCCGTCACGCGGTTCCTGGCCGTGCAGCGCGCATGCGTCGGGATGTAGCTGATGCCGAGGCCGATCCGGCGGTCGTTCGAGCGGTTGGGCCGCGAATTGTGCACGAGATGCGTGTGGTGCAGCGAGAACTGCCCCGCCTTCACCGGCATGAACGCGGTCCTGGTGCGATCGACGTCGACGGCCAGCGCCTGGCCGCGCGACAGCAGATTCTCCGGATCCTGCATTTCGGCGTGACGCATCTGACCGAGCTTGTGCGAGCCCGGCACCACTTCCATGCAACCCGACTCGACCGGCGCATCGGTGAGCGCGACCCACGCCGTCACGTGACAGATCGGATCGAGCGCGAAGTAGGTCGCGTCCTGGTGCCAACTCACATAGGCGCCCGACCCAGGGTCCTTCGGCCACACCGTGAGGTGAAACAGCCGGATATCCGGCCCGATCAGATCCTCGATCGCGTCGAGCACCGCCGGTGCATGCACGATCTCGTCGACCCAGGGGAAAAGAAGGTGCGGCTTGAAGTTATGGCCGCGCGTCATCTTCTGGCCCTCGGCGCGCTCGAATGCCTCGAGCCTCTCGTGCCACACCCGCATCTGCTCGGCCGGAAAGGCATCGACCGGGCAGACATAGCCGTCGCGCTCGTACTGCGTGATCTGCGCGTCGGTGAGTTTCTTGCCCAATTTAATGCGCCGTCCAGCCGCCGTCGACGAACAGCAGCGTGCCGGTGACGAAGGAGGAGTCGTCGCAGGCCAGGAACAGCGCGGCCTTGGCCACTTCCTCGGGCTGGCCGATGCGTCCCATGGGATGGCGCAGTTTCCAGAAGGCCCGCATTGCCTCGGGATCGGCATAGCGTTTTAGCGACTTGGCCGGCATGGGCGTGTCAATGACGCCGGGCATCAGCGCGTTGACGCGGATGCCCTGGGCCGCATGGTCGACGGCCATGGTCTTGGTGAGCGACGCAATGGCGCCCTTGGAGGCGATGTAGGCTGCGTTCTTTCCCGGGCTCGATTGCGCGAGCTGCGAGCCGATGGTGACGATGGCCCCGGACTTGGCGGCGATCATCGGGGCGATCGCGTAGTGGATCCAGAGATAGGTGCCCTTGACGTTGATGGCGAAGGTGCGGTCCCACGCCCCCTCCTCGATCGTGTCGACGGTGCCGCCGGTCGAGGCGCCTGCTGCCGTCAGCAGCACATCGATGCGGCCCCATTTCTCCAGGACACTGGCCACGCCTTCGCGCGCCTGCTGGTCTGAGCTCACATCGGCGGGGATGGTGAGGGCGCGGCCGCCTTTTGCCTCGATGTCGGCCGCGACCTGCCCCAGGCCGACCGTATCCTGGTCGACCAACACCAGCTTCGCGCCCTCGGCTGCGAACAGGCGGGCCGAGGCGGCGCCGATGCCGGAAGCCGCACCCGTGACGATGGCGACCTGATCCTTGAGCTTCATGGCGGCGAGTTTAGCCCCGGGCCGCGGCGGCCGCACGACAAAGTGACCATCGGTGATGGCGGATCGCCTTACTTCCGGCCCGCGTCCGGCGCTAAGAGCGAGGCCATGAACCCGATCGATCGACGACATTTCCTCCTGGGGAGCACCACCCTCATGGCCTTCGGTTTCGGCAGCAAAGCCGCGCCTGCACAGACGCCGGCCTTCGAGATCACGCGCAGCGATGGCGAATGGCGGCGCCTGCTCACTCCGGAACAATATGCCGTCCTGCGAAAAGCCGGCACCGAGCGCGCCGGCACCAGTCCGCTCGACCGCGAGAAGCGTGCCGGCACCTTCTGCTGCGCCGGCTGCGACCTGGCGCTGTTCTCCTCGACCACCAAGTTCGACAGCGGCACCGGCTGGCCGAGCTTCTGGCAGCCGCTCGACAAGGCGGTCGGCACCAAGCAGGAGTCGGGGTTCTTGTTCATGTCCCAGACCGAAGTCCATTGCCGACGCTGCGGCGGCCATCTCGGCCACGTCTTCAAGGACGGGCCCAAGCCCACCGGCCTGCGCTACTGCATGAACGGCGTGGCGATGATTTTTAAGCCGACCGGATCAGGCGCATGAAGAAGCTCGCCCTCCTCGCCTCGCTGCTGACCTTGCTGGCACTGGTACCGGCCAATGCGCAGACCCGCGCCGTCGCGATCTTCGCCGGCGGCTGCTTCTGGTGCATGGAACCGCCGTTCGACAAGCTCGACGGCGTGCTCGCGACGACCTCGGGCTACATCGGCGGCACCAAGGCCGATCCGACCTACGAGCAGGTGACCTCCGGCCGCACCGGCCATTACGAAGCGCTGCAGGTCGACTACGATCCGGCACGCGTCAGCTATCAGCAACTGCTGGAAGTGTTCTGGCGCAACATCGATCCGCTCGATGCCTCCGGCCAGTTCTGCGACAAGGGCCCGCAATACCGTTCGGCCATCTTCGTCCTCGACGACAGCCAGCGCGCGGCGGCCGAAGCTTCCAAGGCAGCCCTGGAAAAGTCGGGCAAGCTGCCCGGGCGCATCGTCACCGAGATCCTGCCGGCGGCGAAGTTCTACCCAGCCGAGGCCTATCACCAGGACTACTATCGCAAGAACGCGACGAGCTACACCTACTACCGCTGGAGCTGCGGCCGCGACCGCCGGCTGGAGCGTCTCTGGGGCCCGCCGCCCAAGTCGTAGTGTCTTTCCGATCGAGATGGATCGCCTCGGACTCCCTCG
>JAUXRT010000139.1 GCA_030681635.1 Reyranella sp. | reverse complement strand
GTAGAGGATGTTGTAGGAGCGGTTCGAGAAGATCATGACGCAGACGTCGAGGTTCTCGCGCGCCATCGTCCACAGCGACTGGATCGTGTACATCGCCGAGCCGTCGCCGATCATGCAGATGACCTTGCGATCCGGACAAGCGACCGCGGCGCCGACGGCAACGGGGCCGCCGAAGCCGATCGAGCCGCCCATGTTGTTCAGCCAGTCGTGCGGCGGCGCGCCGGCGCTGAACGGAAAGAAGCCGCGGCCCGTCGTCACCGATTCGTCGACCACGATCGCGCCTTCCGGCATCGTGGCGCCCAGCGCCTGGCCGAGACCATCGAGCGTGAATTTGCCGGTCGGACGATCGGGCCGGCTCGGCTGGGCGATGCCCGCCGCCTTTTCATTGAGCGCGCCCAATTCGGCGGCCAGTGCTTCCAGCGAGGCGATCGGATCGCCTTCGACCGGGCAGAGCGTGCTGATCACGCAATCGTCCGGCGACAGAACCGACGGCTTGCCGGGATAGGCGAAGAAGGCGAACGGCGCCTTGGCGCCGCACAGCACCATCTGCTTGGTGCCCTTCAACTGCGCCTGCGCATTCTCGATCACGAAATGCAGGCGCAGCACGGGCACGCGGCCGACGCCACGCTCGATGCGCGCCGTGCCGCCGGCACCCTGCACCTTGCAGCCGGTCTTGGCGGCGATCTTACCGGCAAGTTCCAGGCCGCGCGCACGCAACGCCCGGCCGCCGATGAACAGCATGGCCCCAGGCATCTTCAGCGCCTTGGCGGCCGCCACCACCGTATCGCTGCTGGGCTTGTCCGGTGCCGCCGTCGCCGGCGTCTCGGCCATGCCGTCGGCTTCACCCCAGGCGGTGTCGGCCGGCAGGATGAGCGTGGCGATCTGGCCCGGCGCCACGCGCGCGGCCTGGATCGCGAGCGCGCCGTCGGCGGCCACGGTCTTCGACGTGGGTGAGGTTTTCACCCAATGCGAGAACGGCCGCGCGATGCCCTCGATGTCGGCGGTGAGCGGCGTGTCGTACTTGATGTGATAGAGCGCGTGCTCGCCCACGATGTTGACGACGCCCGAGCCCGCCTTCTTGGCGTTGTGCAGGTTGGCCGCCGCATTGGCGAGACCGGGCCCGAGATGGAGCAGGGTCGAGGCAGGCTTGTCGGTCATGCGGTAGTAGCCGTCGGCGGCCCCGCTGCACACGCCTTCGAACAGGCCGAGCACGCAGCGCATGCCCTCGACGCGGTCCAGGGCGCCCACGAAATGCATCTCCGACGTGCCGGGATTGGCGAAGCAAACTTCGACGCCACCCTTCACCAGGGTTCGTACCAGACTCTCCGCACCGTTCATCGACCGCCCCCGAACACTGAAATCAGGCGCGCACCGTAGGCTGTTGACCGGGGCCAAGCCATTGCGATTACTCGCAAATTCCAGGATGCGGCCGCGTCGGCTCCAGGTCGATCAATGTTCTCTCTTTATTCTCAAGAGTTTATTCAGTATACTTGAACTAATATTTCAGAACGAAAGACATTTCCCATGAGCCCTTCGGTCCCCTCCGATAGCTCGACCATCGATACGACGTTCCTCGTCGGGCCTGATCTGGTCGAGTTCGATCGCCACGACCTTCCCATCTACGCCTCCCCTTACACCTCCGCCGAATCGCGCTGGGCCGATGCCGGCCTCGATGCGCCCTCGTATGGCGTGGCGCTCGACCGGCTGTTCGGCGAGCCCGACGCCATCTTCGTGAGCGGCCCGATCGGCGCCGAGGAACACGCTGCCGCCCTCGCGGCAACGACCTTGCCGGCCGAGGATCCACTGGTCGTCCTGGCTGGCCTTTCCGACGGGCTGATCCTGCCCGCCTCTGAGAGCAGCGACGCGCTCGCCCTGCCGTCGGGCGCCCAGCAGGCGCCGGAGATCGTCACGATCTTCGATGTCGGCATCGATTCCTTCGCCGTGGTGCATCTGCAGGGCGGCGGCGCCTGGGACTCCACCAGCGACGCCTGGGCCTTCGACTACACCGCCTGAGTCCTTCTTGCCGGACTTTCTCTCTTTTGGTTGAGCGGAAGGGTCGCGGCGGACGCGTATCGACGGGCCGTCAAAAGAGGTAGGGTGGGGTCCGGTCCACAGTGGGTCGCACAAGCGAGGATTTCGCATGACCTACAGGCTCTGGTGGACGGTCGGCTACGTCTGCACCTCCGAAAAGGAGTTCCTGGCCGCCAAGCACCGCCTGCTGCCCGCAGCTTACGAGATGCTGGACGATGCGCTGCGCCGGGCCAACCAGGTCGGCCAGGCCGGCGGTGTCGCCTGGCTGATCGAAGGCGACGACAAGACCCGCCTCAGCCGCGCCGCCATCGAGCGGACGATCGAGAAGCGCGGCAGTGAGCTCGTGGTCCAGCCTGCGACCGGCAACGCCGGGCGGTAGTGCGGGCGAACGCCTAGGCCGCGTCGCCCAGCTCGAGCTGGACGAGGTTCATCCAGTAGGCCGCACCGGTCGTCAGGATCTTGTCGTTGAAGTCGTAGAGCGGCGAATGCACGTTGTGGCAGCCGCCCTCGATCGTGCCGCCGTTGCCGATCATGATGTAGGCGCCCGGCTTCTTCTCCAGCATGAAGGCGAAATCCTCGGCGCCGGCGATCGGCTGCGTATTGGGCTCGACATTCTCGCGGCCAACCGTTGCCGCTGCGGCTTCGACCGCAATCGACGTCTGCTCCGCCGCGTTGATCAACGCGGGATAGCGGCGGTGATACTTGCTCACCGCCTCGCAGCCGCCGGCCTGGGCGATGCCCGCCGCGACCTCGGCCAGGCGGCGCTCCAGCAGCGACCGCACTCCAGGCGAGAAGCTGCGCGCCGTGCCCTTGATCAGCACCTCCGACGGGATGACGTTGGGCGAGCCCGGCGTGCCGCCCGCGATATGGCCGACGCTCAGCACGGCGGCCTGGCTCGACGGCACGTTGCGGCCGACGATGCCCTGGATCGCCACGATGAACTGCGCCGCGACAAAGGTCGGATCGGTGCCGCGATCGGGCATGGCGCCGTGGCCGCCGGTGCCCTTGAAGGTGACCTCCCAGCTGTC
>JAUXRT010000132.1 GCA_030681635.1 Reyranella sp. | reverse complement strand
GCGGTCGATGGCCTCGGGTTCGTGGGCGTCGAGATGTGCCGCAAAGACATGCAGCAATCGCGTCCATGCCTCTTCGGGCTGGGCGTAGGCGCGGATCAGCGTGTCGTCGAGATCGAACAGAATGGCTTTCGGGAGGGCCGTCATATCGCTCAGTTCACCGGCCGGGCCGTGAAAGTGCCGGGCGCCGGGCTGACGACGGCGTTGCGTGCGGCCTGGATCTCGATCACAGCCAGCGCACGCTCGGAGCGGCCGTCGGGCAGGAAGCGGAAGATGCCGTCGACACCGGACCAGCCGTTGGGATTGGTGATCGCCTCGGCCGAGAAATCGCCGCCGGGCTTCAGCCGCGCGAGGTGGCCGGCCAGTGCGACGCCGTCATAGGCGAGCGTGGCCAGGCGGTGCGGCGGGCGGCCGTAGGTCGTGGTGAAGCGGCGCTCGAAGTCGGCGCGCCGCTCCGGATCGGGCGCGGCATACCAGGCGCCGCGCAGCATCGTGTCGGAGCCGATACCCTGGACGTCCCAGACGCCGGTGCCGATGAACTGCACCTGGTCCTTCTCGATTCCGGCGGCGGTCAGCGAGGCCAGCACGGTCGAGACCCGGGGCGGCGCCACCGGCACCAGAATGGCGAGCTTGCCGCCGGCGCCCCCCGCCTTGGCCTGGGTCTCGCTGGCGAGGCGGCGGGCCGACGGCATCAGGTCGGCGCTGTTGGGATCGTAAAGTTCGGCTGCCACCACCGTGCCGCCGCGCACGGCGACGTGGCTTTCGAGCGTGCGGGCCATCTGCTCGCCATAGGGCGTCTGCGGCGCGAAGGTGGCGAAGCGTTTGACACCGGCGTCGATCGCATGGTCGACGACCCGGCGGACCTGCGGCGGGGCGGCGATGCCCATCACCCAGACGCCGCGCTGGGCGGCGGACTCGTCGTTGGAAAAGGACACGACATTCATGCCGCCCTGGGCGACCAGTGGCGCCAGAGCGGTGGCGGACGTCCCGAACAGGGGCCCCAGCACGAGGGCAGCGCCGCCGGCGCGCGCCTTGCGATAGGCCTCGACCGCGGTCTCGGTGGTGTCGCCGCTGTCGTAGGCGGAGAGCGCCAGTTCCTTGGCGCCGATGTCGAACAGCGCCATTTCGGCGGCCTGCTGCATCGACTGGCCGATCGGCGCGGCGCCGCCGCTGAGCGGCAGCAGGAGCGCGATGCGGGCTTTGCCCGAGGCCGTGACCGGCGAGCCTGTGGCCGGGGTCGTGGTGGTCACGACCGGCGTGCTAGTCTTGGCCGGCTCGGCGCAGCCTGCGGCCAGGAAGAGCGTGGCCATGAGCGCCAAAAAGGACGTACGCATCGGGGACATTCTCCGGCGGGCGGATTCAGATGGACGTGGAAGAACAGTCACAAGCTAACGAGGGGCAAGCCCCGCGTAAACCGCCGCCGCTCGCGCCAGGGCTGCATATTGTCGCCACGCCGATCGGCAACCTGAGGGACATCACCTTCCGGGCGATCGACGTGCTGCGGGCCGCCGACCTGATCGCCTGCGAGGACACGCGCGTCTTTGCCAAGCTGGCCAGCCACTACGGCATTTCGGTCCCGACGGTGGCCTACAGCGACGCCACGCAGGATCTCGCCGAGCCCAGGATCGTGCGCGCGCTGGCCGCGGGCAAGCGGGTGGCGCTGGTGTCCGATGCCGGCATGCCGCTGATCTCCGATCCCGGCTACCGCCTCGTCCAGGCGGCGCTGGCCGGCGGCCATGCCGTGACCTCCGCGCCCGGCCCCTCGGCGGTGCCGATGGCGCTGGCGCTGTCCGGCCTGCCGACCGACCGCTTCTATTTCGGCGGCTTCCTGCCGGCCCGCGAAGGCGACCGCCGCCGCGCCATCGGCGCCGCCGCCGCAATGCCGGCGACCCTGGTGTTCTTCGAGGCGCCGCACCGGCTGCCGGAATCGCTGGTCGATCTCGCCGATCTTTTGGGAGCGCGGCCCGCCGCCGTCGCGCGCGAGCTGACCAAGCTGTTCGAGGAAGTGCGCCGCGCGACGCTCACCGAGCTTGCGGCCCACTATGCGGCGCATCCCGACGTGAAGGGCGAGATCGTGATCGTGATCGGCCCGCCGGGCGAGGATCAGGCACCTGACGCGGCAGTGCTCGACGCCGCCCTGCGCACGGCGATGGCCGGGGCCTCGGTCAAGGACGCGTCCTCGGAAGTGGCGGCGCGCTTTGGCCTGAAACGCCGCGACGTCTACGCCCGGGCGCTGGAGCTGAAGCGCGAGGCCGCGTCGTGACCCTCGAAGCCCGGCAGAGGGCGCATCGCCTGGGCCACGCCGCCGAATGGCGCGCCGTGTGGCGGCTGCGCCTGGCCGCCTTCTCGATCCTGGCCCGGCGCTACAAGACCAGGCTCGGCGAGATCGACATCGTCGCCCGGCGCGGCGACCTGCTGGTCTTCGTCGAGGTCAAGGCGCGCGGCGATGTCATGACGGCGGTCGATTCGCTGGGCAACCGGCAATTCGGTCGCGTCTCGCGGGCCGCCAGCTTGTTCCTCGCCCGCCATCCGCGCTATGCCGCCTGCTCGGTGCGCTTCGATGCGGTGCTGGTCAGCGGCCCCCTTTGGCGACAAATGTGGCCGCGTCACCTGCCCGATGTCTGGCGCGCCCCGGAGTAG
>JAUXRT010000116.1 GCA_030681635.1 Reyranella sp. | reverse complement strand
CGGCAAGGTGCTGCGCAGCCCGCACGCCCACGCCATCATCAAGTCGATCGACATTTCGGCCGCCGAGAAGCTGCCGGGCGTCAAGGCGGTGGTGACGGCCAAGGACTTCCCCGAGCAGCCCAACCTGATCGTTCCCACCGGCGAGATGCAGGTCAACCTGCGCGACATCACGCGCAACGTGATGGCGCGCGAGAAGGCGCTCTACGAGAGCCATCCCGTCGCCGCCGTCGCCGCCACCACCGAGGCCATCGCCAACGCCGCCCTCGCCCTGATCAAGGTCGAGTACGAGGTGCTGCCGCACGTGATCGACGTCGCCGAGGCGATGAAGGACGGCGCGCCGCTGCTGCACGACCACCTCATCACCGAGGGCGTGAAGCCGGTGCCGACCAAGCCGTCGAACATCGCCAAGCGCATCGACAACCTGAAGGGCGACACCGACGCCGGCTTCAAGCAGGCCGAGATCGTGGTCGAGCGCGACTACACCACCCAGCCCGTGCACCAGGGCTACATCGAGCCGCATGCCTGCCTCGCCAGCATGGCCGAGGACGGCCAGGTGCAGATCTGGTCGACCACGCAGGGACACTTCCAGGTGCGCGGCTTCTGCAGCCGGCTGCTCAACATCGAGACCTCGCAGATCCGCGTGACGCCGACCGAGATCGGCGGCGGCTTCGGCGGCAAGACCGTGGTCTATCTCGAGCCGGTCGCCGTGATGCTGTCCAAGAAGTCCGGCAAGCCGGTGAAGATGACGATGACGCGCGACGAGGTGTTCAAGGCCTCCGGCCCGGCGCCGGGCGGCACGGTCCACGTCAAGATCGGCGCCAAGAAGGACGGCACGATCGTGGCCGCCGAATGCACCATCGCGCTGCAGGCCGGCGCCTTCCCCGGTTCGCCGGTCGGTCCGGCATGCTGGACCAGCTTCGCCTGCTACGACATCCCCAACATCAAGGTCGTGGGCTACGACGTGGTGAGCAATCGCCCGAAGGTCGCGGCCTATCGCGCCCCCGGGGCGCCGATCTCGGCGTGGGGTGTCGAATCCACCATCGACATCCTGGCGCAGGAACTGCGCATGGACCCGATCGACCTCCGCCTCAAGAACGCCGCCGCTAAGGGCACCAAGACCAGCTACGGCCCGGTGTTCGACACCATCGGCTTCGTCGAGACGCTGGAAGCGGCCAAGAAGTCCGAGCACTACAAGAGCAAGCCCAAGCCGGGCATGGCGCGCGGCGTGGCGGCGGGCTTCTGGTTCAACGTCGGGGCCGATTCGAGCGCGGCGGCGCACGTGGCCGAGGACGGCACTGTCACCATCATCTCGGGCAATCCCGACATCGGCGGCTCACGCGCCTCGCTCGCCCTAATGGCGGCCGAGGAGCTCGGCGTCGACTACTCCACGGTTCGTCCGGTGATCGCCGATACGAGCTCGATCGGCTTCAACTTCGTGACCGGCGGCAGCCGCGTCACCTTCGCGACAGGCCTTGCGGTGGTGAACTCGGTGCGCGACCTGATCCGCGAGTGCAAGGTGCGCGCCGCCAAGACCTGGGGCGTCGACCCCGACGGCGTGATCTGGGAGAACGGCTGCGCCAAGCCGGCCGGCAGCAACGTCGGCGAGTTCGAGCCGCTGTCGCTTGCCCAGCTCGCCGCGACCGCCGGCAAGACCGGTGGGCCGATCAACGGCCACAACCAGCTCAACGCCCAAGGCGCCGGCCCTGGCTTTGGCGTCCACATCGTCGACCTCAAGGTCGACCGTGACACCGGCATCGTCGAGATCGGCCGCTACACCGCGGTGCAGGACGTCGGCACGGCGATCCATCCCAGCTACGTCGAGGGCCAGATGCAGGGCGGCGCCGTGCAGGGCATCGGCTGGGCGCTGAACGAGGAGTACATTTATAGCGCCAAGGGCAAGCTCGATAACGCGGGCTTCCTCGACTACCGCATGCCGGTCGCCTCCGACCTGCCGATGATCGAGACCATCATCGTCGAGGTCGCCAACCCGCATCACCCCTATGGCGTGCGCGGCGTCGGCGAAGTGCCGATCGTGCCGCCGCTCGCCACCGTGGGCAACGCCATCGCGCGCGCCACCGGTGTGCGCATGACCGACCTGCCGATGTCGCCGCCGCGCGTCAGCGCGGCACTCGATGCCGCCGCACCGTTGATGGCGGCGGAGTAGCGCCGCAAAAGATTGGACGGAAATGTCGGCCCGGCTGGGCAACCAGTCCGGGCCGACTGGCGTTTAGGCTCCATGACCCAGCCCACCACACGCGCCGCAACACGCGACCAGAAGAGCAGCGACAAGCAGCACCAGGCGGCCTTGCGGGTCTCGACCCAGCAGATCGCCAAGGACGCGGTCCGCGGCGGCCCCAAGACCGAGAAAAAGAACAAGCGTCCCGGCGCCGGTCACGCACAAAAGGGCTAGAGGGCAGAAGGGCTAGACGCGAAAAGGCCCGCGCCGGGAACCGGGCGGGCCTTCAGTCTCGCGGTGCCGCCGGCAATTACCGCAGCGGAACTGCACCCATTGGCGCGCTTTTTCAGCGGGCGTTTTTCAGCCGACCGTCTTCAGGTTCACGGCAGCCTCGCGGCCGCGTTCGCTGGCCACTTCGTAGCTGACCTTCTGGCCTTCATTGAGACCATTGAGGCCGGCGCGCTCGACGGCGCTGATATGAACGAACACGTCCTTTCCGCCGCCATCCGGCTGGATGAACCCGAAACCCTTGGTGCCGTTGAACCATTTGACCGTGCCTGTAGCCATCGTCTGTATCCCAGTTGTGCGAGCAAGCCTTAGGATGGCGGTGCGCTCGCGGCAGCCGCCGGCAGATACCCGAAGGGAGCCGAAGTCGGGCGAACCTGTCAAGCCGACCGGAGCGTGCCCTCGCCACGCCTTGGCCATATTATGAATTCCCGCCAGCTTCCCGAACCCACCCGAACCAACCGCCAAGGAAACACCAATGACCGTCCGCCACGACCTCGCCGCTCTCTGGGAAGCCCATTGCCGATACGAATTCGAGACCCGCGATGTCGACGCCACCATGGCAACCATGGTCGCTGCCCCCTACGTCAACAATATCCCGACGATGACCGGCGGCGTCGGCCACGACGAGTTGAAGCGCTTCTACAAATATCACTTCGTCCACGGCAATCCGCCCGACACCACGCTCGTGCCGATCAGCCGCACGATCGGCGCCGACCAGATCGTCGACGAGCAGTTGTTCTGCTTCACCCACACCAGCGAGCTCGATTGGATGTTGCCGGGCATCAAGCCGACCGGGCGCAGGGTCGAGATCCCTCTGGTCGCCATCGTGCGCTTTGTCGACGGCAAGGTGGCGCACGAGCACATCTACTGGGACCAGGCGTCGGTCCTGGTGCAGGTGGGCCTGCTCGATCCCAAGGGCCTGCCGGTGGCGGGCGTCGAGACGGCGCGCAAGGTCACGGACGAGAAGCGCCCCAGCAATGAAATGATGCCGAGCTGGGCGAGCAGCGCGGGCAAGCCGCTCTAGCGGCCCACCCTCACGTCCCCACCCTCACGTCCCATCGTCACGTCCCGGCCCTCACTCCACCGACATGCCGGACTCGCGCACGATCGTCGCATAGCGTGTGCGCTCCGCCACGATGAAGTCGGCGAAGGCCGCGGGCGTGCCCGCCACCATGTCGCCGCCTTGCGAGGCGACCACCGACTTGGCACCCTCGGTGGCGCAGGCACGAACCGTCTCGTCGGCGATCTTCTTCACGAGATCGGCCGGCATGCCCTTGGGGCCCAGCAGCCCATACCATGCGACCGACTCGTAGCCCGGCACGCCCGCCTCGGCGACCGTCGGCAGCTCGGGATAATACTGGCTGCGCTTGGCCGAGCTGACGGCCAGCGCCCGCATCTTGCCGGTGGTGATCAGGTCCTTCGAATTGGGCTGCGTGATCATCATCTGCACATTGCCCGCCATCAGGTCGAGCTGCGCCGGGTTGCCGCCTTTGTAGGCGACGTGGGTGAGGTCGAGCTTGGCCATGTGCGCCAGCAGCGCGCCGGCCAGATGCTGCGAGGAGCCGTTGCCGCCCGAGGCATAGGTGACCGGCGGCGAGGCGGTCCTAGCGAGCTGGATCAGCTCGGGCAGCGTGTTGGCCTTGACCGCGGGATTGACCAGCACGAGCTGCGGGAAGGTGGCAATCAGGCTGATCGGCGTGAAATCGTTCACGCCGTCGTAGGGCAGCTTCTTGTAGATCAGCGGATTGATGGCGTGGCCCATCGCCACCACCGACAGCGTGTAGCCGTCGCCCGGCGCCTTGGCCACGATCTCGCCCGCCACGACGCCGTTGGCGCCGGCGCGGTTGTCGGCCACGACCGTCTGGCCCCAGGCCTGCGCCATGTGCTGCGCCAAGGCGCGGGCCAGCAGGTCGGTGGTGCCGCCGGCGGCGAACGGGATCACCATCCGGATCTGCTTGTCGGGGAACTGGCTTTGCGCGCGGACGATCGCGGGCGAGATGGCGGGCGCCAGGGCGAGTGCGCCGAGGCCCTTGAGGAAATCACTGCGCTTCATTGGAGGTAATATCCCGATGGTGTGCCCCGCACGGTCGTTCGCTCGAGATGGCGGGTCTCGCCTTCCGGATAGTCGCCGAGCGCGATGTGCATGGTGCAGCGGTTGTCCCAGAAAACGATGTCGTCGGCGCGCCATTGGTGGCGGTAGACGAACTGCGGCCGCGTGGCGTGGCGCACCAGATAGTCGATCAGCGGCTTGCTCTCTTCCGGCGTCATGTCGACGAAACACGACACCTTCTCGCCGATATAGAGCGCCTTGCGGCCGGTCTCGGGATGGACCCGCACGACCGGCTGGGCGATCGGCGGATTGATCTTCCGCTGCTCCTTTTCGCGATCGGAGTTGGGATCGTCGACCTTGCGCGTGCCGGTGTGGATGCCGTGCAGCCCCTCGATCAGCCTCTTCATGCCGTCCGACAGCGCGTCGTAGGCGCGGTACATGTTGGTGAACATGGTGTCGCCGCCGACCGAGGGGATGGTGATGCCGCGCAGCAGCGAGCCCAGCGACGGCACCGGCGTGAAGGACATGTCGGAGTGCCACAGATGGCCGGTGTACTTGGAGGCCGAGGGCTTGCCGTCCTCCTCCGGAATGTTCGTCACCAGCAGCAGCTCGGGATAGTCAGGGTGCCGGTCGCGCGGCAGCGAATCGTGGTTGTCGAGTTCGCCGAAGCGCCGGCTAAAGGCGATGTGCTGCTCGCGGCTGATCTTCTGGTTGCGGAACAGCAGGATGCCACTGTCGAGGAAGGCCTGGTGGATCTGGTCGAACTCGGAATTGCTGAGCGACTCAGCAAGGTCGACGCCCTGCACCTCGGCGCCGAGGGCATACGACAGGGGGCGGAACGAAATCGACATCGGAAACCTCGCCGAAGGAGCAGGCGGATACATCTGCCGGCCGTCTCCGCGAGCGTCAAGCCCGACACCTCGGGTGGATCGCGCGCCGCGAAACGCCGGCCAGCGTCAGCGCGCGCCCGGCGTCACCCTTCCGTAGGCGCCGCTCGCGCGGCCGTTCCAGCCATAGCCGACGTAGCCGCCGACGGCATCGTAGAGATAGTCGAAGCCCTCGAAGAACATGCGGCCGGTGTTCACGAACACGCCGGGATCGCGCACGACCACCACCCTCTCGGGATGCATCGGATTGCCCCGGTCGCCGACCGCGACCTGGTAGAAGGCGCCGGGACCGCCCTGGGCAGGCATCCACATCTCGATCCGCGTTCCCGACGGCACGCGCTCGCCGCGCTCCAGAGAACTGCCCGGCGGCGGCGACAGGAACATGTAGTTGATGCCGGTGTCGGGCAGCATGGTGCCGGTGCCGACCCGACCGTCGACCGACACGGTGAGCGGCGCGGCGTTCCATTGCGCGAGGCCGCCGGCTGAGCTGCTGCCTTTGGGCGAGAGCTTCACGAAGGCGAAATTGCGCGTGAGGGCCGCGCTCATGCCGAGATGGATGCCGGTCCGGGTAACGACATAGCCGGCACGCAGCGAGCCCGGCGAGGTGATGTTGACGAAGGGATTGCGCGGCGCCGTGTCGTCGGTGCCCTGGGCTGCGGCGCGGTCGAAGCCGACGCCCATGAAGGCCACGCCGCGCGGGCGCGGGTTGGGCTGGCAGTCGCGCGCGTTGCGCAGGCAGGTGATGCGATCGACCCGCAGGACCTGGACGCGGGCCGTCGCCGCCGGCCGGTCGTCGTTGTGCAGGATCTCGACGTCGGTCGTGTGGTGGGTGCCGTGCAGGACACGCCCGCTGCTGTTGTAGGTCAGCTGACCCGGTCCGTCGTTGGTATCGCCCGGTCCCGGCTCGTAGTGCTCGGCCGACACGACGATGCCGGTCGAGCCGGTATCCATGCCGAAGCGCCGCGGCTGTGCGCCCTTCAGCTTCAGGCGTATCTCGGGCACGTGCTCCAGGCGGATCGGGCCGTTGGCAAAGGGGATCTCGATCGTGCTGAGGCCGCTGTATTGGCTAGAAGGATTGCCCTGCGCCCAGGCAGGGCCGGTGCCGGCCAACAGGCAGGCGGCGATGATGAGCGCAGGACCTGTCCTGTCTGGCGTGACTGACATGAACTTTCTCCCCCCAAGGATCAGTCGCGTGTCGGCTGCGACCACATTTTCTTCAACGGTCCGTCCGATCCGTACACCGGATCCTCGCGCGGCACGGCAACGGCTGCAATCGCGGCAACGGCGCTGGCATGGTCGATCTGTCCCGGCCGCTTCTGGTCGAAGCCCGAATTGTCGGGGTAGGCACCGACCACCAGCAGGTCGGCGCTGGCGGACAGGCAGCGATGTCCGGTTCCGGCCGGCAACACGACGACGTCGCCCGCCGCGACATCGAGCTCCCGTCCCTTGCCGCCGCCGAATTCCACGCGGGCGCGACCGCGGGCGATGCCCAGCACCTCGTGCGTGCGCGTGTGGAAGTGCAGAAAATCGTGGATGCCGTTGCGCCAGGAGCGTCGCCAGCCATGGCGGGCAAACGCCTCTTCGAACGCCGCCGCCGGATCGGCCGCGGCGCGCGCCACGGCGCCGCGATAGACCAGCAGCGGCAACGCCGGATTGTTCGGCGTCTCGCCATCGTCGGCGAAATGGTAGGCCTGCGGCGCAGCTTGGTCCGGCATGGCCGCTTTCATAGCAGACAGCGAAACGGGCCGATATTGGGGCTTGTCCAAAGTTTCGAAAATCTATGTAATTTCGATACTAGGCGGCACATAAGCCGCCAGACTTGGGAGGAACGATGCGCACTGGCTTCAATCGCCGGACGCTCCTGCTGTCTGCCGCAAGCTCGCTCACCCTGGCGGCCACCGCCCGCGCCCAGGCACCCTTTCCGTCCAAGCCGATCCGGATCGTGCATGGCTACAGCGCCGGCTCGAACCCCGACACCATCGCACGGGTCATCTCGCCCAGCATGATCGAGACGCTGGGCCAGAGCGTGATCATCGAACCCAAGCCCGGCGCCGGCGAACGCATCGCCGCTCAATACCTCATGAGCCAGCCGCCGGACGGCTATACGCTCTATCTCATCACCGGCGGCGCCAACGTCATCAGCGCGACCGATCCGCAGACGCCTTTTAATACGCTAAAAGACTTCTCCTACATCTCGACGATCACCCTGTTCCCGTTCGTCCTGGTGGTCGGCGCCAACTCGCCGATCAAGACCTTCGCCGACCTGCTGGCCGCCGCCAGGGCCAACCCGGGCAAGCTCAACTACGGCCACAGCGGCGTGGGCAACACGCTGCATCTCGCCGTCGAGTATCTGAAGGCACTTACGGGCATCAAGGTCGAGCCGGTCGCCTACAAGGACACCGGCCAGCAGATCGCCGACGTGATGAGCGGCCGCCTCGACTTCGCGATCAGCACCTTCACCGGCTATCACGGCGCGCTGTCTAACAAGCAAGTGCGCGCGATCGGCGTCACCTCGAAGGAGGCCTGGCCGCTCAATCCCGACGTGCAGCCGATCGGCGCCGTCGTGCCGGGTTACGAGGTCGTCTCCTGGCTGGGCCTCGCCGCCCCGGTGGGCTTGCCGGCCGACATCGCCGACAGGCTGGCCAATGCCGTCGCGGTCGCCGTGGCGCGGCCGGACGTCAAGGCACGCCTGGAAGGCCTGGGCAACGAGGCGCGCGCCAGCACGCCGGCCGTCTTCCGTGCCCGGATCGAGGCCGACTATGCCAAGTGGAAGCCGCTGGCCAAGTTCGTGAACCCGTAGTCAGTCCCACGCCGCATCGGCGATGCGGTTGTCCTCCGACAGCACCAGGGTCAGGCGGTTGGGATCGAAGGCATAGTTGGGCACGCCGTCGGTCGGCTTGATGATGCGCAGCGGGTAAGGCAGGTCGGCCTCGCGCACGATGCTGTCGGCGGCAGCACCTGCCGGCGCCGTGGCGCCCTTGGCGACGAAGAACTTGCCGCGGCAGTTGGCGCAATCCTCCTTGGGGGCCGCGATCTCGGCGAAGCCCGGCAGCGTCTTCAGCGTGATGGCGTTGCTGCCTGAGCGCACGCGGACGCCCTTGTAGGGATGCCCCGGAGCGACCGGCAGCAGGGCCTCGAAGGACATGAAGGGGCCCAGCGGCGCCGGGGTCGACGGCACGACGCCCTGGAAGATCAGGTCGAGGATGCCGTCGATCGGCTCGCCGCGCGTGATCGGCACCAGATGCGGCGCGCCCCAGGCGGAGGACGAGACGAGGCCGCGGGCGCGCACGATGTCGAGGCCGCCGGAACGGGCCGAGCGCAGGACCTCGACGCTGGTCACCATCATGATCGGCCACGGCACCGCGTCGGCGGGACCGCTGCCCTCGGACGGCGGGGCCCCCTGGCTGTAGCCGGCCGGCGGCTTGGCGCCGGCCGCGGGGGGCTGCGGCTGTTGCTGGGCCTGGGCGCCCAGTGTCCAGGTCGCGGCCGACAGGCAGGCGATTGCGAAGCGCAAGGATCTGTTCATGGCATCCTCGGTGACGGCGCCGGTTGGGCGGCGGGTGGGGCGATGGCGGGAAGACCGTTGCCGGTCCAGTTCTGCTCGAGCTTGTCGTAGGCTTCCAGGATCAGGTCGGTCGGCACCATCTGGGTGAGCGTGCAGAATGACGTCGTCGTGCTGTCGAAGCGGCCGTTCTCGAACAGCTTGTTCACCGGCGCGCCGCCGCCGCAGACGGAGAAATATTCGCAATTGGCGCGGCAGGCCTCGGTGCCGGCCCTGATGTCGCGCAGCAACGCCGAGCCCAGGGTGGCCTCGTAGATCTCGGCCAGCGACTGGGTGTTGATGTTGCCCAGCAGGAAGTCGCCGTAGTCGGCATTCTTGTGACCCAGCAGTTCCGGCGAGAAGCTCGAGACGTTGCCGTGGCTGTCGACGTTGATCATGCCGAGCGGCTCGACCTGGATGTTGCGGGCGCGCACACCCTCGGGGCGGAACACGCGCGGCAGGGCGTGATCGATCTCGCGCACGAACGTCACACGGCCGTCGGCGCGCGCCAGATGCCAGAAGGTCCGCAGGAATGCCTGGTAGCGCTGGCGCAGCTCGGCGCCCTGGAACAGGTCGGAGACGTAGTCGCCCTCCGACTCCTCGACGTTGAAGCAGACATGGTCGATGCCTTCGGAGATGTAGAAAGCCAGCATCTCCTCCGGCATCTCCAGGCTGGCGCGGCCCAGAACCGAGAGCACATGGACCGGCCAGCCCGCCGCCTTGAGGCAGCGGATGCCGGCGACGGTCTTGTCGAAGGTGCCGGCGCCGCTCCGCGTCTTGCGGTTGGCATCGTGCAGCGCGCGCGGGCCGTCGATGCTGACGCCGACGCCGACCTGCCAGTCGCGGAAGAGCGCGCACCATTCGTCGTCGATCAGCGTGCCGTTGGTCTGGAACGAATGCCGCACCGTGACCGCGCCGCGTCCGCCCTCGACACCCTTGGGCCGCAGCCGCTCGATCGTGGCGAAGGCCTCGCGGTAGAAGGAGACGGGCACGGCCAGCGGCTCGCCGGCATGCCACAGCACGGTGATTTCCGGATTGTTCCATCCCGAGGCGAACAGCTCGGTGAAGAGCTTGGTCACGGTCGCCTGGGCGATGACGTGCTTGTTGGAGCGATCGGGCAGGTAGCAGTAGGTGCAGTTGATGTTGCAGAAGGCGGTCGGCTGGATGATCACCATCTCGATTTCAGGTCGGCCGACCGGCGCCTGCGAGGGGGCGAAGCTCTGCACGTCCTTACCAGTTGTGCCAGCCGTTGCCCCAACCGCCGTTGTGCCAGCCGCCGATGTGCCAACCGCCATTGCCCCAGCCGCCGTTATGCCAGCCGCCGTTGCCCCAACCGCCATTGTGCCAGCCGCCGTTGTGCCAGCCCCAGCCGCCGTTCCGCCAGCCGCCGTTGCCCCACCATGCGAGCCTGGGTTCGGCCTCCGGCGAGCCGGCCTCTTCGCCTTCAGGCGCCGGCAGTTGCACGACCACTGACACCGTGGTGCGGATGGCCTGGAGGCGGAGTGCCACCGACTCGGGATCCTTCGGCACCGTGCGTTCGCCCGACGAGATTGCCGCCATGCTGTCAGCCGAGGCGAGGCTGATGGAAAGGCCAAGGATACCGGAGGGCAACAGGGCCGACAGGGCGCGCAACGAACGACGATCCTGAGTCATGTCATCTCCGATCGAATTCTGACGCGTAACGCGCGGCGGCTGCGTTTCGACCGGCACGATAATCGGACTTGGCGGCGGCTGACAAATGAAAACTAGGCGGGCTCATCGCCCGGCAAGGGCGCGGTGTGCGGCAGCACGCTCACTTCCACCCACATGCCGCGAAATGAATCCGTCATGCCGGTGAAACTTCCGGTCACCGGCGTCGCCTGATGGATGTCGCGCGCGACCGCCACGGGGATGAGATTGTGGCCGCCGACGCTGCGGTTGGTCGGATCGAAGGTGATCCAGCCGGCGCCCGGCAGGTAGACCTCGGCCCAGGCGTGGGTCGAGCCGGCGCCGTCCGCCCCCACCTGGTCGCGATCGGGATTGTAGAGATAGCCGGAAATGATGCGTGCGCCGAAGCCCAGCGTCCGCGCGGCATCGACGAACAGGACCGCGAAGTCGCGGCACGAGCCCCAGCCGCGGTCGAGCGTCTCGAGCGGCGCCTGCGTGCCCTCGACCTCGCGGCTCTGGTATTGGATGCGCTCGGCGACACCCACGCTCAGGTCTTTTAGCAGCGACAGCGTGTCGGTGGGATTGCTGCGCACGAACGCAGCCACCCACTTGTTCAGCCGTCCGTCGGGATCCTCGTACCGCGGCACTGCAAGTTGGCCGAGATCGGTCCATTCGTCGTCGGAATAGCGGAAGGGATAATGGATCGCCGAGCCTGCGATATCGAACACCGGCCACGGGTCGCCGCCCAACTGCAGGACCGCCGCGCTGTCGATCACCAGCCGGTCGGTCATGGTCTCGAAGCTGGCCGTGGCGATGGCATTGCCGAACACGTCGTGCGCCCAGCTCACGGTGGCGGCGGGCGTCACCGTGATGTCGCTCGAGATCAGGCGCAGGTCGCGGCTCTCGCGCGGCCGCAGCATCAAACGATGCGGCCCCAGCTTCACCGGCCGATGGTAGAGGTAGGTCGTCCGGTGCCGGATCGTGAGCGCGATCATGTGCCGATGCCCTCCACCTCAACGATACCTTCCAGAGATGACCTCCAGATATGCAAAGGCCCCGCACTGTGAGGCGCGGGGCCACCGGATGCTACACGTAAGCGCTGCATCCGTCGGGCTAGATCGCATCGGCTTCTCCAGCGTCCACCCGCCGGTACATCCGCGGTCGGGCGGAGCGAAGAAGCAGCGGCGCGATCAGCCGCTCAAGTCATTGGCCGACCGAAGTCAGCCGATCGAGATCAGCCGACAGCCTTGAGGTTGTCAGCCGACATCTTGCCGCTACGGCGGTCGGCGACCAGCTCGTACTCGACCTTCTGGCCCTCGTTGAGGCTGCCGAGGCCGGCGCGCTCGACGGCGCTGATGTGCACGAAGGCATCGCTGCCGCCGTTATCGGGCTGGATGAAACCAAAGCCCTTCTGAATATTGAACCACTTCACGGTTCCCGTAGCCATGGGAGAACCCTTTCACAAACGTAGATATGCTTACCCGCAAATGTACACGGGCCGTCGAAGTCGCATTTATTTCGGGATTGAGTTGGGTGGCGTAGCGCTGACCTTCAAGGTCGGGGCATGGCCAAAGTCATCTTTCCGTGTATCGACGAAAGGCATATGGGCGCTAATACGGGGTTTTGCAAGAGGCTATCTTGCCTTCTTGCCCTTGCATCACAGCGTTGCTGCCCTCATTTGCCCCAATTGTAGAGGCATTTACGTGGTCCTGGCGACCCGAAAGGCCCCGAATGGCCAGCGGACAGGCTCCTTCTGCCTCGAATGCGGCGCTCCGTCGGGCGGCGGCGGGATTTGCCCGGCCCACGGCCTGGCGCAGCCTCGTCCAGCTCCTGACCTCGTTCGGGCCGTTCCTCGCCGGCTGTGCGGCGATGTACGCGGCCTTGCCCGTCTCCCCGCTCCTCGCCGTGGCGCTCGGCCTGCCGACCGGCGCCCTGCTGGTGCGGATCTTCATCATCCAGCACGACTGCGGCCACGGCTCGTTCTTTGCCTCAGCCCTCGCCAACACGGCGACCGGCCGCCTGTGCAGCCTGATCACCTTCACGCCCTTCGCCAACTGGGGCCGCCAGCATGCCGCCCATCACGCCAACTGGAACAATCTCGACCGCCAGAGCGCCGGCAGCGACATCTATTCGGCTTGTCTCACGGTGCGTGAATATCTGGCGCTGACACCGGCGCGCCGCTTCCTCTACCGGCTGCCGCGCCATCCGCTGATCGCCAACATCCTGCTGCCGCCCTTGGTGTTCCTGGTGCTCTATCGCGTGCCCTTCGACACGCCGCAGGGCTGGGCGCGCGAGCGGCGCTCGGTCTGGCTGACCGACCTCGCCCTCGCCACCCTGTACGGATCCCTGGTCGCGCTGCTGGGCTGGCAAGCGGTGCTGATCGTCCATCTGCCGATCATGGTCGTGGCCTCGATCCTGGGCGTCTGGCTTTTCTCGTTGCAACATCGCTTCGAGACCTCGCGCTGGTTGGGTCACGGCGACTGGAGCTTCGTCGAGGCGGCGCTGGAAGGCTCGTCGTATTTCCAGCTGCCCCGCGTGCTGCACTGGCTGACCGGCAACATCGGCTTCCATCACGTCCATCATCTCAATCCAAGGGTGCCGAACTACCGCCTCAGCGCCTGCCACGAGGCCGTCGCGGCGTTGCATCAGGTGCAAGGCCTCAGCTTCCGCGGCGGTCTCGACGCGCCGCGACTTACCCTGTGGGACGAGACGCGCGGCCGGCTCGTGCGCTTTGCCGACGCCGCCCGCTGAGATGAGGTCGCCTGAATAAGACAGCGCGCTCATTGGACGGGCTTGCATAAGGGGTGTACGGCTGGCGGAAGAAACGATGTGCGCTTCCGCCTCAGATGCGACGCGCGCCGATGAAGACGGGCTTGTACGCCCGTCTTGTTCCCGACCCTCCCGATTCCGCTGACTGACGGCGACGCTATTCCGCGAACGCCGACTAAGAGGCCGCTCGACGGCCCCGAAAGGACTTCCCATGAAGCTACCCGAAAACACCAACGCCTATCTGTGGGGTGCCGCGGTCGGCGCCATCGCGCTCGCTGTCGTGGGCTTCGGTTGGGGCGGCTGGGTGACCGGCGGGACCTCGGCCAAGACCGCCGCCGTCGCCGCGGCCGACGCCAAGGTGGCCGCCCTCGCGCCGATCTGCGCTGCCCGCTTCCTCGCCCAGGGCGACTCCGCGGTCAAGGTCGCCGAGCTTGCCAAGGCCAGCACCTGGGATCGCGGCAATGTCGTCGAGAAGAGCGGCTTCGCCACGATGCTGGGCAGCAAGACGACGGACTCCGACGTCGCGCGCGCCTGCGCCGAGATCCTGGCGAACCCGCCGACGCCCAAGACCTGATCGGTGCGATAGCCGTCGGCAGTGGTTCGTGCCGCTGCCGACGCACGCACAACAAAAACGCAACGCCCGCTCCCAAATGAGCGTCACCTATACTATTGTAATTCTTATCTAACGCCTGCAGCGCATACGCCGATGGTCATTCTGAAATAGCGAGATCACCGATCGTCTTGACGCAGACTATTGTTCAAGCACCTCAATTACTCTTCGTAAAATCAAAACGGCTTGAGTTACGTGCGAAAAATTTAGATGGATATCGTCAATTTCAATTTTTACGCCGTATGTTGTCGTCTGAAGTGACGTTCGCCTTGCTCGTCTCTGAAATTTGTTAAGCGCTTGATCAATACGCTGATTTGTTACGTTTCGAGCTCGCTCAAAATTTGCCCCCTGCATGCGAAAGTTTTCCTGCAACTGCAAATCTGCTAC
>JAUXRT010000106.1 GCA_030681635.1 Reyranella sp. | reverse complement strand
GTAGCCCCACGCGTCGATCTGCAGGCGCAGCAGCACCAGGACGAACGGCACCGGAAAGAAGACGAGCGTGAATCTGATCCAGGTATCGCGGTTATAGGTGCGGACGGCCCTGTCGGCGGCGCCCTTCGACTGGGCGGCGTGGCGTTGCAACGCCGCCAAATCCTCAACCGGATCGGTCCTGGCCATGTGGTCCGACCATACAGGCAGCGCGATACAGGCGATACAGATTCCGGCCGTCGCGACATGGGCACGAGGCAAAGCGGGCGTAAACCCCGGGCGCACCAACCGCCTACCGAGGATCCGCCCATGACGCCGCATCAGATCAAGCTCGTGCAGACGAGCTTCGCCCAGGTCGCCCCCATCGCTGCCACCGCCGCCGATCTTTTCTACGGCCGGCTGTTCGAGATCGCGCCGGAAGTGCGCGCGATGTTTCCCGACGATCTCTCGGGCCAGAAGAAGAAGCTGATGGCCATGCTGGGCACCGCCGTCGCCGGCCTCAGCCGTCTCGACACGCTTCTGCCGGCGGTGCGCGCGCTCGGCCAGCGGCATGCCGGCTACGGCGTCAGCGCCGAGCAGTACGTACCGGTCGGTGCGGCCCTGCTGTGGACGCTGGAGCAGGGGCTGGGCGACGGCTTCACCGCCGAAACCCGCGATGCCTGGGCCACTGCCTACCGGGTGCTGGCCGGTACGATGATCGAGGCCGCCCGCGAGATGCCTAGGGCCGCGTGAGCGTCGGCTATCCGCCGTCAGAGATAGATGACGCGCGTCTCGCGTGACAGGACGCGGGGCATGTTGGCCGGATCGTCGAGTTTGATCTCGACCTCGACCAGATTGACGTTGCCTTCGCCGAGGTCGGCCTGACTGCGCTTCAGGCGCTTCACCATGGGCGACACGCGCGAAATCGTGCCTTTGTGGACGATCGGGCTGCCGCGGAAGGTGACCTCGACCTTGCCGCCGACCATGATCCGGCTGACGTGTATGTCGTCGATCTCGGCCAGGATGCGCACCTGGTCCAGGTCGACGATCTTGGCAATGCCATTGCCATGGATCCGCTCGCCCTGGCGTGAGTAGAGTTCGGCGATCACGCCGTCGATCGGCGCCCGAACCAGCGCCTGCTCCCGGGTGTTTTTCGCGCTGTCGAGCTTGGCGGTAAGGATGCTGATCTCGGTCTCGATCTGGGCGAGATCGGCCGCCAGCGTCTCCTTCTGGAGTTTCAGCTTGGCCTGCTCGCGTTCGACATTCTGTTGCGAGATGTTGAGCTCATGCTGCTTCTCGTCCGGCGGCATGCTCGACCGCTGAAATTGAAGCTGCTTGAGCTTGTTCGTGTCCGACTCCGCCTTGACGACCACTTCCTGCATGGCGATTTCGGCGGTGCGGTAGCCGGAGACCATGGCTTTGCGTTGCTGCTGGGCCTTGAGGAGCTGGGCCTCGGCCGCGCGGACTTCGACATCGGCGGTGGGATAGTTCGAAAGCACGGCGATGATGTCGTCGCGCTTGACCTTCTGGCCGTCGGTGACGCGCAATTCGAGGACGACGGCGCCGCCCGCGGGATCGCCGGCGACCACCACCGTGCTGGCCGGCGCCTCGGTATAGCCACGCGAGATCAGCGGCCCCGGCGGACGCGCGTCCTGGGCCTTGCTCCGCTGCCGGTCGGGGCCGATCCACAGGGCGAGCGCGACAATGACGACCACTGCCGACGCGCCCAGTGCAACCCTCAGGAATCTCGTTGTTCGCGCCATTTGAGACCGCGCTGCAACCCCACAGCGACTTTCGGCAAGTTGTTGATTCTCATGGTATCCCGGAACCGCCCGGGGCAAGAGCCGCCTACAAATACGTTCGCCGAATGTGGCCCGCAAGGGCAGTACGCCAATTTGCAGGGCCGATCGGGGGCCTAATAGCCTTCGCGCCAGCCGGAACGCAGATAGCCCCTGCGGACCAGTTCTATGGCGGCGATGCCCTGGGCCCCCAGGGCGGCGATGGGCACCCCGATCAGGGCGATGATGGTGATCAGCTCCGAACCGAGGAACCAATCGACGAAGCCGAAACCGATGAACGCGCCGATGAAGATCACCGCGCTGATCAGCACCATCTGCAGCGCAAGGACCGGGAAGCCGTTGGCCAGGACGTACACCGGACCGAACAACGAGGCGTAGATGTACGCCCGGACATCCAGGGTCTTCGAGGCGTCCGTTTCGGGATGGTCAAATCGATACGTCGTCAGCACTGGTCATACCTAGCCGCCATGAGGAATGCGCGCAATGACACCGGGGCCGGAATCGGATGGGTATCGGGTGGGTATCGGGTGGATCTGACGGCCAGGGAAAAGGTGCCTCCCGCCCCCGGATGACGCACCGCTTCGTGAAGTTGATTTGAGTGGTGCCCCGAGACGGAATCGAACCGCCGACCCCATCATTACGAATGACGTGCTCTACCAGCTGAGCTATCGGGGCACGGCGGCGGGTTTAAGGGAAAGGCGGCGGCGGCGCAAGACGGCGTTTCACCCCCTTTATGGGCCTCGGTTCGGCCAAAACCGAAGCATGCGGCAGCCCGGAAGGCTATAGAACGGCCGCCATGACGACGCTCCACTCGCTCCTGCCCCTCCTCCTGGTCATCGCCCTGCTCGCGTCGGGCCGCGTGAGCGCCCTGGTCGCCGGCCTGGCGGGACTGGCGGCAACGCTTGCCGCCTCGGCCACCCTGGTCATGGGCAGCGCGGATGTCGGGGGGGCCGATGCCGTGGCCGCACTGGTCCGGCGCGAGGTGCCGGCCGGCCTGTGGCTGAGCTGGCACGTCATCGCCATCGTGGTCGCCGGCGTCTTCTTCCATCGTGCCAACCAGGCCCGCGCCACAGCCGGCAGCGAGGGCACGATCGAGGCAACGCCGCGCCGACTGTTCTCGGTCTGCTTCCTGCTGGCGCCCTTCGCCGAATCGGTCACGGGCTTCGGCGTCGGCTACATCATCGCGCTGGCCGCCCTCAGGCGGCTGGGCATCGGCGGCCTGCCGGCGCTGCTGCTCGGTCTCTACAGCCAGTCGCTGGTGCCGTGGGGGGCGCTGGCGATCGGCACCACTGTCGGCGCCACCCTGGCCGGACTCACGCCCAACGAACTCGGCTTGCTGTGTGCGCTGCTGCAGATCCCGATCCATCTGCTCTATCTCGCCCTCTACTGGCGCTTCGCGCGCGAAGCCGGGCTGCCGGTGCCGACGGCGCAGAAGCTCGACGACCTCGCCTGGACGGCGCTGCTGCTCGGCCTGGTCTGGCTCGTCAATCTTGCCAGCGACGTCGAGATCGCCGCCGCCGCGCCCACCGCCTTCCTGCTGGCGCTGCGCTACTGGCGCGACGAGCGGCCGGGCCTGGCCCAGGCGCAGGCGACGCTGCGCGCCTCGGCGCCCTACGTGGCGTTGACGCTCGCCCTTTGCGCCACACGGCTGGTGACGCCGCTGCGCGACCTCCTGAAGCCCTTGTGGGCGCTGAAGCCGTACGACAACCAGCCGGCCTTCGCGCCGTTCTATGCGCCGGGCTTCTGGCTGCTGGCGATTGGCGTCGCGGTCGTGCTGATCGCGCGCGCGCCGCTCGGTCGCGTGGTGGCCGAGGCGGCACGCGGCGCCTGGCGCGCCTCGGCCGTCACGCTCGCCTTCGTGCTGATGGCGGAATTCTATGTCGGCTCCGGCATGGCGACGGCGATCGCCGAGGCGCTGCGCGCCGCCGCCGGCCGGGGCGCAGCACTTGGCGTGCCGCTGTTCGCGGCCACTGGCGGCTTCCTGACCGGCAGCGGTGCCGCCGCCAACGCCATGCTGATGCCGATGGAAACGGCGCTGGCCCACGCCCTAGCGCTCGACCCGGCCTGGATCGCCGCCGTCCAGAACAGCGTGACCGCCAACCTCACCATGCTGTCGCCGATCCGGGTCTCGATGGGCGCGGCCATCCTGGCGCTGTCGGCCTCCGACGCCGTGCTCTACCGCCGCGCCTGGCCGCTCGCCCTGCCGCCGTTGCTCACTGGTTTCGCGGCCATTCTGGTCCTGCTGGCGCGCGCCTGATTTGGCCGTATGATCCCGCCCGCAACGACAAATTCGCGGGAGAGAACGATGGCCAAGGTGGCATTTCTGGGTCTGGGCGTGATGGGCTTTCCGATGGCGGGGCACCTCGCCGCCAAGGGCCATGACGTGACCGTCTACAACAGGACCTTCGCCAAGGCCGAGGCCTGGACCAAGAAGCACAAGGGCAAGGCTGCGAAGACGCCGAAGGAAGCCGCCAAGGACCAGGAGATCGTCTTCTGCTGCGTCGGCAACGACGACGATCTGCGCGCGGTCGTGCTGGGCGCCGACGGCGCCTTTGCCGGCATGGGCAAGGGCTCGATCTTCTACGACAACACGACGGCCTCGGCCGATGTCGCGCGCGAGCTCCATGCCGCGGGCCAGAAGATCGGCGTCGACTTCATCGACGCGCCGGTGTCGGGCGGCCAGGCCGGCGCCGAGAACGGCCAGCTCACCGTCATGTGCGGCGGCGACCAGGCGCCGTTCGACAAGGCCAATCCGGTCGCCATGTCGTTCTCCAAGGCGATCACTCTGATCGGCCCGTCGGGCTCGGGCCAGATCACCAAGATGATGAACCAGATGTGCATCGCGGGAATCGTGCAGGGTCTCGCCGAGGCGCTCAATCTCGGCCAGCGCGCCGGCCTCGACATGGACAAGGTGATGGCCGCCATCTCCAAGGGCGCGGCACAGAGCTGGCAGATGGAGAACCGCTGGCAGAACATGGTCAACGGCAAGTTCGACTACGGCTTCGCCGTCGACTGGATGCGCAAGGACCTCGGCATCGCCATGGCCGAGGGCAAGCGCTGGAAGGCGCAGATGCCGGTGGTCGCCCTGGTCGACCAGTTCTACCAGCGCGTCCAGGAGCGCGGCGGCAACCGCTGGGACACGTCGAGCCTGATCCAGCCGCTGCAGAAGCCCTGACAGGAGGGGCGATGAGCTACAAGCTCTACGGCCGCCTCGGCTGGGGCTCGGCGATCGTCGAGGCCCAGCTCGTCTGGTACGGGCTGCCCTACACCTACGAGGCGGTCGACGATCTCTTCAAGTCGCCCGATGCCCGCGCCAGGCTCGAGAAGGTCAACCCGCTGGCCCAGGTGCCGACCTTGGTGATGCCGGACGGCAGCATCATGAGCGAGAGCGCGGCCATCACGCTGTTGCTGGCCGACATCACGGGCAAGGACCGACTGGTGCCGGCGGCGGGCGCGCCGGAGCGCGCAAAGTTCCTGCGCTGGCTGATCTTCATCGTCGCCAACATCTATCCCACCTTCACCTACGCCGACGACCCGTCGCGCTTCGTCTCGGTCAATGCCGCGCGCGATCCGTTCCGCGCCGCCACCGACGCCTATGCCCAGAGACTGTGGCGCCAGATCGAGGGCGAGGCCGCCCAAGTGGAGCCCAGGGGGCCGTGGTTCCTGGGCGAGCGCTTCTCGGCCCTCGACATCTACATCAACGTCATGACCCGCTGGCGGCCCAAGCGCGGCTGGTTCGAGGGCGAGACGCCCAGGCTGTTCGCCATTGCGCGCAAGGGCGACGCGGTGCCGGAGCTGACGGAAGTGTGGAAGAGAAACTACCCGTGAGAGGCCATGCCGTCGTCGCCAGGAAGGTGCCGGCGAACGACCGTTTTCCGGCACAGCTCCTTGTGCCACGCGGTGTCTGGTTGGCTGTGCCATAAAGTGCATCCAAGCCCTTGATCGTTCAGCGCAATCGGCCTCTGACCGGCTGTGCCACGGCGCCCGGCCCCTTTGCGTTATCAGTGTCTGAAAAAGACGGCGCTTTCCGAGCCGCCCGCGCAAAGAAAAACGCCCGGAACGGAGACCGTTCGGGCGTTGCCAGCAGTGCCTGCACAGAGGCCCCGACTGTATCTGAAATCTACCACAAAACCTGCTGAACCTGCAAATCGAAGAATCTCCGATCGACTCAGCGCCACGCGTCGCGTGCAGAAAGGCCCGAGTCCTCGACGAGACAGGCTCTAGGGCTTATCTCGGTGTGATAGATTCACCTCATCCTGAGGAGCATTGCGTAGCAATGCGTCTCGAAGGATGGGAACCAATGGAGATGTTGCCCACCCTTCGAGACGGCGCTACGCGCCTCCTCAGGGTGAGGTTCCGTGATTCCATGCGCGCGGGACGCGCTCTAAAACGTCTGGCGCACACCCACGATCTCGCCCAGGCAGCGGCCGACATGCTCGGCGGTGTCGGGGCTCAGCCCTTCGACTTCGATCTCGACGGAAAGCAGATCGTCGGCGGCCTGGGCGAAGACGCGCGCCGGCACGAGGCCGCGCTTGGCCAGAAGCTCGAGCGCGCGCGGCAACACGCCGGGCTCGGCATCGGCCTCGAAACAGTATCGGACGGTGGAATTGCTGCGCTTAAGCGCGAGGACGCCAAGTGATGTGGTGGACATGGAACGACTCCTGGGATGACGGACGAACAGCGACACAGCGGTTTGCAGAGCAAACCGAGGTGCTAATTCGCGTCACGAGGAGGTCCATGCGGGCCATGTCGCCACTATAGCGCCGGAGACGGCCGACGCGCTACGCTCGGTGCAACAACCCGCCGGGAAGGAAATAAAAATGCGTTCGACGCCCATCTACGAGGTCCATGCTGTCAAATATGCCCACCTGCCGCGCAAGGCTTGGGAAGTGCAGATCTCGCCGGACCCGCACGATGCCGACTTCCCGATGGACTATTTCGTCTGGGTGGCGATCCCGCTGGACGAGAGCGGCCATCGCACCATCGGCGGCAAGCCGATCGTGATCGACACCGGCTTCAACGCCGAGGTCGGCAAGGGCCGCGGCCGCGAAGTGAAGAAGAATCCCGCCGACCTGCTGGCCGAGGTCGGCGTCGACGCCAGGACGGTCGAGGACGTGATCGTCACCCACCTGCACTACGACCACATCGGCAACTGGGACCGCTTCCCCAAGGCGCGCTTCCATCTCCAGGACAAGGAGATGCAGTTCGCCACCGGCCGGCACATCTGCCACGGCACGTTCCGGCACGCCTACGAGATCGAGGACATCGTCGGCATGGTGCGCGCCGTCTACGGCAAGCGCGTGGTCTTCCACGACGGCGACGAGGAATTGCAGCCCGGCATCTCGCTGCACCTGATCGGCGGCCACACCGCCGGCATCCAGTCCGTGCGCATCAACACGCG